>JAYWMS010000212.1:0-12814 GCA_035873215.1 Nitrospirota bacterium
GGATGTGTTTGATGTCTTCACCACGAGTACGGCAACGGCCACCAATGGAACCACGTATCGTGAATGGTGATGCCCGTGCACGTACCCAAACCACCAAAGGGATATACGCTCCTGGAACTCATGATCGTTGTGGCGATCGCGGGTATCCTTATCACGCTGGCAGTCCCGACGTTTCAACAATCGGCACTAAAGGCCAGAGAAGCGACGTTGAAACAGAATTTATTCACGATTCGCGCAGTGTTGGATCAATACTATGCCGATAATAACGCCTATCCCCAATCCCTCTCGGATGTGGTGGAAGCAGGATATCTTCGAGAGGTGCCCACAGATCCTTTTACCAAAGCTGCAGACACATGGGAATTGGTGCCAGAGGACAATGTAGGAGAAGACGAAGTGGGAGGTATATTTAACATCCGAAGCGGCAGCAATTTGGTATCTTCTAGTGGCACACCATATAAAGAATGGTAAAGAACTTATGATTCGACACACATGGTCCTTCTCTCTCACAGTCTGCCTACTGAGCGGAGTCCTCTTGTTTAGCGGTTGTGCGCATCGAGCCAAGGCAAAGATGAGCCACATGACCAAACCTGGGCCACCACAGCAAAGCACTTTGGTCTTAGAAGCGAAGGCCGAAACGGCCCTCCTTCGATCCTCGCTTGCCTCTGAACGAATTAAGTCGGCCAAACAGACAGCCAAGTTTCGCTCACTCCAGGAACAGGCTTCAGCACGCCGGGACCGAGAAGCTGACCATACGGCAACCATTTCCCGGCTCAAGACCGAGATGGATGCCATTCGATTAGAACGGGATCGATTAAGAAATGAAAATTCCGATCTCCGTGCGAAAACAGCCAGTTTGCCAGAACTGTTAAAGATGGTCACACAAATACGCACGTTGGAAACTTCGCTCAGTGGTATGACTTCCTCAGTGCAATCCTTATCTAGTGAGATTTCTCACATGAAACAGGAAATCAAGAAAAAGGATCTAGCGCCCATAAAAACGGTGAAGAAGCCCCCCCCACGATCCCGACGTTCTGCTCGGAAGATCGATCCATCCAAAACGGAGATGATCACTGTAGTACGAGGAGATTCACTGTGGCGACTTGCCCGTCAATATGGCACTTCGGTGAAGCAACTGAAAGCCCTGAATAGTTTAAAAAGGGACCTAATTGTGGTCGGAAAATTGTTACGAGTTCCAGCTCTCCTGCCTCAACCAAAACAGGAACTAGCAAAACGGGATCTACCAAAATGGGATCTGGGCGAACAGGATCTGGCGGAAATGCCCTCTCCTGCTCGAACTCCCCACCCCTAATGTGGCATGGTCATGGCTCAGTTTCACTACAGAGCAGCTCGGCGCGATGGAACCCTTATTGAGGACCAAACGGAAGCCAGTAACGAAAGCGCCCTTCGTACGCAATTAGAACATCAAGGGCTTTTCCTTTTACACTTCGAAGGAGACCAGGGCTGGGGTGGAAGTTCCAAGAGAATCACGTGGCGCAAAGGCTTGTCCCAACGAGAATTTCTCGTTTTTAACCAGCAATTTCTTGCGCTGGTCAAAGCAGGGCTCCCCATCCTACGGACCGTGGATATCTTAACGGAACGGTCTATCAATGAATCGTTTCAACAAGCCTTGCAGGATGTCCGCGAAGAAATCCGAGGTGGCGCGGCCATTTCAGAAGCCATGGCTGTTCGTCAAAAATTCTTTCCCGACCTCTATCGAGCCACGATTCAATCTGGCGAACACACCGGAAATCTCGTCGTTGTACTCCAGCGCTATATTGCCTATCTGAAGCTGATCATCAGTGTTCGCGAGAAAGTCAAGAAAGCCCTCATGTATCCAGGGTTTCTTATCTTTGTCGGATTTGGTGTTGTAGCCTTTTTGGTAGGGTATGTCATCCCCACTTTTGCCGATGTGTACGATCAAAGCAATGCCGAACTACCCGCCCCAACCCTTATCCTCTTGACTTTGATTCGTTCAGCGAGCGAATGGGGGCCTTGGGTCTTACTGGGTATCACTGTGGTAGGGGCATTTCTCTATTCCTGGATGAAAACGGAGAACGGTCAATATCAGGTTCATCAACTTCTCCTTCGACTTCCACTCGTGAAGGGAGTCACACTGAATAATCAAATTATCCAGTTTTGCCGAACGCTCACGACCATCATTGCCGGAGGCATTCCTCTTCTCCAAGCCCTGGCGATAACCGGCAAGGCGATGACAAACAAAGTGATGTCTCACGCACTGACCCAGGTCTCGTCTCGCGTACGGGAGGGCGTGGGCTTGGCTGCGTCCCTCAAGGAAGAACATATTTTTCCCCGCATGACCATTGAGATGATTGAAGTGGGGGAATCAACAGGCTCACTGGAAACCATGCTCCAAGAAGTGGCAGAATTCCATGAGGGTGAACTCGACCTTCAACTGACCCAATTGACGACGTGGATGGAGCCGGCACTTCTCCTCATTATGGGCGTCATCGTGGGAGGATTAGTGATAGTCATGTATTTGCCGATATTCCAATTAGCGGGAAACCTGTAAGGGACACACGAACGGATTAATGGCCACTCCAGTCAAACGTACATCTCTTGAAGACATCCTGTTGAAGGACGAGCTGATGTCAGCTGAGGATATAGTCGGTTGTGTTCACCGCGCCCGCGAACAAGGGCACTCGATACGAGAGCAGATTGTCCAGGAACAGTCTATCGGAGAGGAACCGTTAGCCCAGGCCATTGCTGAACAATATGCCCTGCCGTTTGATCCATTACGCGAGTTTCGTGTGGATCAAAATTTTTTCGCCGACATTCCCGTTGAATGGATGCATCGTCAGCCATTCGCCCCCCTGTCCGATCATGATGGCTTCCTCACGATTGCCATTGCCGACCCACAAAATATCCAAGCGATTGATGACCTCGAACTCCTTCTTGGGCGTGATGTCCAATTGGTCGTCAGCACGACAACGGCCATCAAGGAAGCACTCGCCACCAGCGAAGGCAATCGACACGCCCTGACTCGGATTCAAGCCGAACTCCATCCAGTGCTGATTAAGGAAGACGACTCGGGAGAAGAAGTCCTCTCGGTTGAAAACATCACGAAGGATCAAAGCCCGGTCGTCAAACTGGTTGATACCATCATTCTCTCTTCGCTACAGAAACACGCGAGTGATATTCATATCGAACCAGGGGACCGCGGCGTCGAGGTGAAGTTTCGAATCGATGGTGTCCTCTACCCAGCCATGGACCCACTCGCCAAATCAATCCATAATTCCTTGATTTCCCGTATCAAGATCATGTCAGAGCTGGATATTTCCGAACGCCGGATTCCACAGGATGGCCGATTTAAATTGCAGGTGGAAAAACGGGCTGTTGACTTCCGTGTCTCAATCCTGCCGAGTGTCTATGGGGAATCAGTGGTCATCCGTATTTTGGACAAACAGTTGGTCACTGCCGGTGTCGGCGGACTTCGGTTAGACGTCTTGGGCTATAACCCGGAGGATTTGAAACGATTTCGACGAGCCATTACTCGGCCATACGGTATGATCCTGGTAACCGGACCGACCGGGAGCGGAAAAACTACTACCCTGTACGGGGCATTGAATGAGGTACTGACTCCCGAAGATAAGATCATTACCATTGAAGATCCCGTCGAATATCAATTACAAGGGATTGTTCAAATCCCTGTGAATGAAAAAAAGGGCCTGACTTTTTCCAAAGGGCTTCGGTCCATACTGCGACACGATCCCGACAAGATCATGGTCGGAGAAATCCGCGATGCCGAAACCGCACTAATTGCGATTCAATCCGCACAAACCGGTCACCTGGTCTTCACGACCGTCCATGCAAACTCGGCATTTGAGGTCATTAATCGTTTCGAGAATATGGGAATCGAGCGTTACAATTTCGTGTCCTCCTTGAGTTGTATCCTGGCGCAGCGATTGGTTCGGTCCATTTGCCCTTACTGTAAGGTCGTAATAGAGATTTCCCCGGAAATTTGCCGGGACTCCGGAATCGACTACAAGAAGGCCAAACAATACACTTTCTACGAAGGCAAAGGATGCCACGAATGCAATGGTCTTGGATATAAGGGACGTCGTGCGATCACGGAATTTCTTGACCTCTCGGATTCGATTAAAGAAATGATCCTGGGTGGGCGAACCGCTTCAGAAATTCGGAATGCGGCATTTGCGCAAGGGATGACCACCCTCCGGCAAAATGCGGTACAGAAAGTGATACGCGGAGAAACCACATTCAAGGAAATTAATCGGGTCACTCCCGTTGAAGAAATCCTATGATTCTTTTTCCCATCACAAGTCCCCGTTGCGGGCTCTACTTCTCCCCTTCCCGGCTCTGCATGGCAGACTTTCATAAAACCTTTCGTGAGCCTCGATTGGTGGAATATCGCGAGCATCCCATTCCTGTCAACTGTATTGAGTTATCATCCTCTCAAACCAACATCTCGAACCCTGATCAACTTCTCAAGGGCCTGCAAGCACTCAATCCTGAGCAAAAACGCCCCAAATCCGTGGCATTATGCTTACCCGACATTTGCACACGTACCGGCATCTTTGAATTCTCGGAGTTACCCAAAAATAAAGAAGAACAAAAATCCCTGATAAACTGGCGACTTGAAAAAGATTTGAACGTATCCCCGACCAAGGCTCGGGTGTCATACCAAATTTATGCTCCACCCCCAGGCCGACCCTCATCAACCGTTGTACCCGTCTATCGAGTAGTCGCAACGACCATTCACCATTCCATAGTCGAGAACTACGAAACGCTATGCCTACAAGCAGGACTGGTTCCCATGTCCATTGGGGTTGCTAGCCTGTCTGTTTTCAATCTTTGTCAGACGCTCATCGATACAACCATCTCACTCGTCTCTCAAAAAGTTCCGTTATTACCTGAACAACGGATTCTAATCTATATTGCCGACTGGGGGTTCACGGTCCTCATTTATCGAGACAACAGCCCGGCATTTATCAGGATCAAACCCATGCGTTCATCACTGCTCACGCAAGAGGCATCCCTAATGGCCAACAGAGAGAGGGCGAGTCATCACAGGGGAATAGAGGAAGAACATGAGATACAAGAATCACAGCCCGAAACTTCAGGAAAGGACTCCAACGGACAGCTGGCCCAAACTCTAGCCAATGAACTTATCGGAACCATGCAATACTATTTTGATGCACACCCCGGTTCGGCACCAGCAGGCACATTGATTCCTGTGTTTCTCTGTGGAAGTTTTGCACCAGACACGGTACTCCCCGAGATCGCCAACATCATCGAAAACGGTTTCCAAACTGGAGGAGAAATCGAGGGAATCGGGATCAAGGCATTTCCCATCGCACCGACAAACGGAGGTTTGCCCAATAGATCTTTATTTGGATTAACCTCCTGGACCAGTAACACGTTACCAACCTTTGGAGCAGCGATTGCTTCATCATGACCAATATACCCCTGCATGTTCCACTCTCCGCTCCCGGTCTGGGGCTTGTTCGAATGCTCCAGTTGGTCTTAGGTATAGTGGGAGTCAGCTTCTGGCTCTTCGTTCCCTGGATATGGATTACGGCACAGGGCGTGAAAGACGACATCGTGAACCTGGAGGAATCACAATTTCAGACACGACAACTTCACAATCAATTCATCAGTCAAGCAGAGACTTCCGGATATTCTCTGTCTTCGCAGCGCCTCAAAACTCTGCCGCAAGAAGTCAAATTTGCCACAAAACTCTCTTCCCAGCAACGTTTTTCATGGACCCAATTTCTCAATGATTTGGAAGCGGCGGTGCCTAAAAACGTGTCGATGGAATCGGTGGCATTGAACTTTAAGGAATCGACGATTGCCTTGTCTGGGACGACGAAATCTCTAAAAGACCTCGCGGCGCTCGTCAAGGGACTCGAAGAACATGACGCTTTTCGAAACGTTATTGTCTCAGGGCACAAGGCTCGTGCCAAAAAGAAACAGAAAAAGACGGCGTTTCCGAATGCTGTCGATTTCAGTTTAGAAGTGACCTATCAACGAGCAACGGTTCAACATTCATGATTAAGCTTCTTACCATTTTATCTCCAACCGCGCGACAAGCCATGCAGTTGCTGCAACCCCTCGCCATCGTGACGGCAGGGGGATTGTTCCTTTGCCTGATCATGTACTTCGGTTATCTCCAACCTGCTGCAGATCAACGACGTCACGTCATCGAAAGTTTTGCCCAACTTCGCCAAGAACAAATTGAGCACCAAGTCGCCCGAAAAACGCAAGAAGATCTGACGGCATTCTGGAAACAACTGCCAGACCAAAAGGACTTCACGGAACTCGGAGTCACGATTACCTTACTGGCTAAAAAGAATCGAGTCTCTGTTCCAGGCATGCTGTACAATGTTAATCCAGCCAAAAAGAATCAGTCAGCAAAAGGATCGATTTCATTCGAAGCCTCCGGCAACTATAAGGCCATTCGTCAGTTTATCTATGAACTGGAAACAACCGGGCCGTCCCTATTTATCGAGAAATTTGCAGCAGAACGAGTTAAAAAAGGAAATCAGGTCGCGTTTAAGATTCAAGTAGGGACCTATTTTAAACCAGACTCCGCCTTGACAACCAGTCGAGGCACGACCTCATGACGACGAGAATCAAAATTCTTTTACTCATCGGCCTTCTACTCATAGGGGCAACCCAAGGCTTTTTCGGCGGATTGGAGCCGGATGATTCAGACATCGTGGCGGTCCAACAAAATTCAGGACTAGTAGCATCTCATCGTTCATCCCAAGTGCTCCATGCCTCCAGCGGATTTTCATTGCCTTCCTCCAAGGAATCCGTGAAATTGGCCACGCCACGGAATATTTTTGCCACTCTCAAGGCGCAATTAGCACCCAAGAAAAGCAAACCCGTCCCACGTCGTCCTCCCTCAAAAACGAAAACAAAAACCCCGGTTGTGGCAAGACCAGTGGCTCCCAAACCCGTCCAGCCAACAGGCCCGACTCCAGAACAGATGGCCAAACGTCAGGAAGATAGGGCCAGAATGAAGGCTGAACTAGAAATGAACAAGTATCGTTTTTTGGGGTACCTTCAGAGAGCAGGCGAACAACATGTATTTCTCAGTAACGGCCAGGCGCTGTATATCGTGAAACAGGGAGAAGTGGTGGAAGGAGCCATTAAACTTAAAACCATTGAAGACACATCCGTGGTGCTCTCCAAAATTCTAACCGGAATGGGAGCCACCGCCGAAGCCACACTCCAACTGACAAAGGACGAAAAAGGCACATAAAGAAATGGGCGCAGCATGAGAAGACTCAGGCTAGGTAGCATCAAGGCTGTGCACCAAGGAAACTGGATGAGTTTCACGATATGTTGAACCTAGAAACCGCAGTTGGATCACCAATGTTCGTTTCTAGGTAGAATCAGAGGTCTCCATTCATGCCATTAATCCTCATCACCATCGTTGTCATGTGCAGCTCTCTATGGCCATCGAGTAACAGCCTCGCAGTCCCTCTTCGATGCGAAGATTCTGAGGGCAATTCCGTGTTGACGGATAGCCCCGCGCAATTACAAAACTGTAAACCAATCGATCTCAAGAAGAAGACGGAGGGTTTCAAACTACCGCTCAATAAAAAGGCTTTCCAACCGCCACCCCGCAAAAAGGCTCCTATCCGTCGCCCACCACGAAGGCGTCCTCAGCCCGCCCAACAACAGGCCCCACCTCAATTAAGTGAACAAAAGACCAAAGCCGAGCAACCTGACAAAGAACTGCCCATTGCCGTCCCACTCACCAAAATTGGGGGGTCCCTGGTCGTCCAAGTGTTGCTCAACGGCACGCAAAGCGCCCATCTCATCGTGGATACCGGCGCGACCATGACCGTGTTATCGTATGACCTTGGGATTGAGTTGGGCTTGCTCTCGGGTTCAGGCGTTGATATCAGTACGGTGAATACTGCTGGGGGATCCGTGCAAGTCAACATAACGAAGATCGGCCAAATTCAAGTCGGGCAGGCGAAAGTAGACAATGTCCAGGTCGCGATCCATGACCTACCAGGGGGAATTTCCGGTGTATCAGGCTTGCTCGGGATGTCGTTTCTCAAACACTTCACCGTCACCCTCGATTCAAATCGAGGATTTCTCTACCTAGCCCCACGCTCAAATTAAAAATAAGGGCCTGGTGAATAACTCTCTCACGTGGCCCATAAATGCCCTAGGAGGCTGTCCGAGATTAGTGATCGTCGGCGAGGTTGTGTCGGTTTGAGACAGATTTTTCGATCGTTTGAGGCGAATAGTGGGGACTATTTAACGAAAAGGATCGGAAAATCTGGCCAACTCCGGGGCAACCGCAGTAGATCAATCTAATCTCGGACAGGCTCCTAGACGAAATCGATATCAGCAGCCGACGGGAATGGTCAAAAAAGCATGCCCTCGCGAAGGCGGGGGGGCCGTCCTGTCCTGAGTACATCGAAGGAAAGGCCGGCGCGTGGAGGGTACATCGAGTACCTGAGCACGATAAACGGCCGAGAACGCGGCTGGCAGACCCATCGACAAAGTTTATCCTGAGCATTGCCGAAGGGCTCAGGACATGCCATTTCAACGTCCTGCTAGTCTTGAACGGGAGGCAACGCTCCCAGATAGGCAAACTCTCCGATGTGAAGCAATGGTGAGTTGGCTTGTAAGCGAAAATCCCCACGGTCCGGAGCGACGAAACCCGGCGGGGCCTGGATATCGGTCGATTGAGTTGATCTCGCTGATTTGTTGTTCGCCGACATGCTGGCGATTTGATAATTCATGTCGTTATTAAACAGGGAATTATATGACCAAGTCGCCTGCGTGTTATCAAACAATGCCAACCCCACCTTTGTTCCTACGATGATATTGCCCTGAAGGTCTCCGGAGGTGTCATCCTGAAATTTCACCCCGCCACCATTGTTGACCAACGTATTTTGCACAAGACTTGCTTGACCTTTATCAGCCACTAACACCGCTTCAAACAAGCTTCGCGTAATCACGTTGTACCTGAGTTCCACTTTCGATGTCCCGCCGACTGATACCCCATGGTCATTATCATGGATGAGATTTCCAACGAGTATCGCCTCCGAATCAGCAAAGGCCATTCCCGTGGTTTCACTTCCACCCACGATACAATTCTCAATTCGCACTCTCTGGACTTGTTGGCTAAAGATTAATCCATTGACATGAATATCCTTGAGGGTTACACCCGCGCCATTAAAAATTCCGACGCCAAGGCCTCCGTGTTGTTGAATCGTCATCCCGCTAATTTCCACATTGGTGGCGCCATATGGCCATTTTCCGATATGTAAGGTACCCACACGTTCTAACCCATCAATGAACACTTTTTTCATGCCCGCGCCAATGATTTTGAGCCCTTCCTTACTGTGAACGGTCACATCCTCTACATACTTCCCCGCCTTGATGAAAATAGTATCCCCGCTATGAGCTTGATCAATCGCTTCTTGAATCGAAATGAACTGCCCTGTTCCATCTAATGCTACCACCCAAGTTGCACCACCAGCGGATTCAGAACCTGGCGGAACGAATGCCGGCTGCCCCACTGCCAGACCAGCTCCCCACCACAAGCTAAGGCCAATCATGAACACATTTTTTGCTACGGATTGCATACCAATTATCATCTTACCTGATTAGACATTCGTTCCGAGGCATTCTACACCCTTCCTAGGCAATTACAGGAAGTCTCATGAGACGGTCAAGTTTCCAGCAAGGGTCTCGCTTCTCATCACCCCTCGACGTCCAGGAAAAATGCCTTTACTATGGCGTTTTATGATATTAGTCGGCTTAACAGGGGGCTTGGCGTCAGGGAAAACCACCGTGGCCAAACTGTTTCAACAGTGCGGAGCCACCATTGTTGATGCTGACCAAGTGGCTCGAACTGTCGTGCAACCTGGCCGAGCGGCATGGAAAGATGTAGTGGCCACATTCGGCCAGGACATCCTGCATGATAACCGAACGATAAATCGAAGTGCGTTAGCCGCACGAGTGTTTGGCAATCCCAGGCAATTAAAGCTCTTGAATCGGATCGTGCACCCTCGTGTAGCTCGCGAGCAGGCCAAAATTACCAAAGGCATTGCAAAACAACACCCGGATGCTGTGATCATCTATGCTGCTGCCTTGCTCATTGAAGCCCAGGCGCATGAACGTATGGATCGCGTCATCCTGGTTACCGCTGATCAACGCACGCAAATCGCCCGAGCCTGCAAGCGGGACGGGTTATCGTCAAAAGAGGCTCTGGCCCGTATTCGAGGACAACTCCCCTTGCGCGAAAAGACACGAATTGCCGATGATTTGATCGACGGCACATTGCCCCTAGATCAACTTCGCCGAGCGGTTCGTCATCTTTATCGAGACCTATCGGCCCAGGCTCAACACCGTTTCAATCCGCCTCAAAAACTGAATAAACCCTCAACATAACCTTTTCCCTGCTTGACTTCATGGAACGTCTTTTCAGAGGGTTAACTAAATCGGTATCATGATCACCGATCCCCCGATTCCCAAAACCATTCATCTTCAAACGAAGGACTGTTAGATGCACAATGTTGTTATTATTGGATCAGGCCCTGCGGGGCTTACCGCTGCCGTCTACACCGCTCGGGCAAATCTTTCTCCCTATATGCTAGAAGGCTCACAAGCCGGTGGCCAACTCACCCTGACCACCGATGTTGAAAATTATCCAGGCTTCCCCACAGGGATAATGGGGCCACAATTGATTCAAGACATGCATGCTCAAGCCGAACGTTTTGGCACGACCTTTGAAGCAGCCGATGTAACCAAAGTCGATCTTAGCCAACGCCCTTTTACCATCACGATTAATGACGAAAGAACCATCCAAACCAAATCCATTATTATTTCTACCGGGGCATCAGCAAATCTCCTAGGACTTCCATCAGAAAGTCGGCTGCTAGGCCATGGAGTCTCAACCTGTGCAACTTGCGATGGATTCTTTTTTCGAGGGCAACCAATTACCGTGATTGGCGGTGGGGACAGTGCCATGGAAGAAGCCACCTTTTTGACAAAGTTTGCGAGTCACGTCACGGTAATCCATCGTCGCGACAAACTTCGCGCCTCGAAGATCATGCAGGATAAAGCCATGAAAAATGAAAAACTTTCATTCCGATGGAATGCTTCTGTCGAAGAAGTCCTCGGAGATGAGGTTGTCTCTGGACTTCGCATTCGAGATAACACAACGAATCAAACGGATACTCTGGACTGCAAAGGAGTGTTTGTGGCTATTGGACACACGCCAAATACTCAAATTTTCAAAGGACAAATCGATACAGATGCCAACGGCTATATTCAAACTTCACACGGCACCGCTACCAATGTTCCTGGAGTCTTTGCCGCCGGTGATGTCCAAGACTCTCATTACCGACAAGCGATAACGGCCGCTGGAACCGGATGCATGGCCGCCATCGATGCGGAGCGTTTTTTGGAGACCGCGGGATAATGCCCTATGCTCTCGTCCACTATCATGAAGTGGCACTCAAGGGAGGGAACCGAAGGTTCTTTGAACGACGTCTGGTTCAACATCTGCAGCATTCACTGCGACAGACCGGAGTGTCTCAGGTCGAAAGTCTTCCTGGACGCATCCGTGTCAGCATCAATGAGGAGGCCTCCTGGTCGACCATACAGGAACGGATCAGACATGCTTTTGGTGTCGTGAATTTTTCACTGGCCCATCGCATTCCCTTAGACTATGCCGCTCCTAATCTCATCCCCCTATGCCAAGCCATTGGAGATGAGATAGATGGGAGGTCCTTTGAGACCTTTCGCATCACAACCAAGCGAGCAGACAAACGGTTTGTTAAAACCTCATTAGAAGTAGATCGAGAGATTGGCGCACACATTTGCGAAATAACGAAGAAGCGGGTCAACCTCGCCAAACCCGACTTGAACATTTTCATCGAATTGTTTGACCAGGCTGCCTATTACTCATTCGGCCGACACCCTGGCCCCGGAGGTCTCCCAACAGGCATCAGCGGAAAAGTGGCCTGCCTGATCTCAGGCGGTATCGATTCTCCTGTTGCTGCCTATCGTATGATGAAACGAGGATGTCGGGTCGTGTTTGTTCACTTTCACGGCCGCCCCTATCTCTCTCGAGCCTCAGAAGAAAAAGTTCGTGATCTCGTCAAACGTTTGACCGACTTTCAATTGCATTCCCGGCTTCTCTTGGTCCCGTTTGGGGAGATACAAAGTCAGATAAAGTTAAACAGTCCACCTCCCCTCCTTGTGGTGTTGTATCGGCGAATGATGATGCGCATTGCTGAACACATCGCCGAACGGGAACAGTGCTGGGGGTTAGTCACCGGTGACAGTCTTGGGCAAGTTGCCTCGCAGACACCCGGAAACCTAGCGGTGGTGAGCGCCGTTCCAGAGTTACCGATATTACGTCCGTTGATAGGTATGGACAAAATAGAAATTACTAATGAAGCACAGCAGATTGGGACATTTGAAACCTCTATTGAGCCAGACCAAGACTGCTGTACCCTTTTCGTTCCTCCGCACCCCAATACCTGTTGTCGACTGGAACAGATTCAAGAGGTTGAGGAGAAACTTAATGTGACCGGTATGGTCAAGCAAGGACTCGCCGAGATGGACACCGCAGAATTCTCATTCCCTATGTCGGCATCATAAGTCCGGAATAGAGCCACAGCCGCTCGTGGAGGGTTACATGACGGTTGCTTGAAGCGAAATATACTGTCGAGAAAATTTTCTCAAGTTAATGAGCAATCCTCAAGGGCCTGTTGAATACCTCTCTCGCATGTCCCAAAAGGCCCTAGGCGAAATCGATGGCAGCAGCCGACGGGAATGGTCAAAAAAG
>JAYWMS010000363.1:0-3873 GCA_035873215.1 Nitrospirota bacterium
CGTGCAAAACAACATCGACAATGATCCAGGCCTTGGTAGCTGACGATTCATCGCCAAGCCTTCAACGATTAATCTTCAAAATGTTAGCACACGTGCTGGTGAAAAGATAGGTTTCATCAATGAAAGACGAGGGCGGAAAAAACGGATGGAACGAGGAAGCCCTGCTGAGGCCCCTGTGCCCGAATCGCATGCCCTGTGTAAATGGTGTAGTGTGGTGGATGATGCTGAATGTTTAGCCCTGTCCCACCCCGTATGAAAGGACACAATGATGAGTCAAGGTGAGTCACCTAACAAACATGTGCATACCACAGAAACCTTTTTACGATTTTATGTCCTCCTTTCTCAATATTTGGATCGTTGCTGGGATCCGAATGTGCGATTGGCGTTGCCGGAAGCTGATTTTGCAACGCATTTGGAAGAAACCCGAAAGAGTGTTGAAACATTGTTTGCTTCAAATCGAATTGTTCCAACGAAGGTCCATGCTGAATATGAACAAGTGATGCAGGTGGGCACAGCATTTATGAAAGCTCAGGGTGCCGAATCGGAACAGTCAGCTTTGGAGCATGAGCGTGATCGCTTGCGAATGAAGACCTCGGTGTTAAGTGACCTGATGGCAGTATTTCGTTCGATGTAAGATGTAAATAGGCTGGGGACAAATGTAACTAGCCGGGAAATACGCACATCTCAGAAAAGATAGAATGGCGGTGGTGGAAAGCCGGGATTGAGCCTTTAACGTAGCGCCAGAATCAGGGCCAGAATTAGGAAGTGATTGCAGGTTTGATCAATCTTCATTGGTCAGATTTGTTTGTCGACGGGTTATCGGGGCCGAGGGATATCTTCAGGGTATTTTTCTGACTGGTCCCCCCCATTTCGTTTCCGGTCATCGTAATCAGACCTTCCGAAACCAGAACCTTCGAGTTCTTCAGAATAACTGTCGCCAGCATCATAATCATTGTGGATATTCACCGACCTCGATGCAATGTCAGGAGAAGCAGGTTTTGTGTGAGAAATGGGGGTGACTGATTCCTGGGGACCGGTCTGGCCTTGACCACAGCTGGCAAAGAAACAGGTAGAAAACACTGCCATCAAGATCCAGACTTTTCCGACTTCTCTCAATTCATCGTAAACCATGGCGCACCGCCTCTTTGAGTGAATAGTAACAGGCAACCTACCCTAATGGTTGATCCTCACTCGTTTTCGGTTAGAACAGGAGATGTCATGAATAATGATATCGCTTCGGCTGATTGCTCTGGAGAAATGATTTCCCCTCTGGAGATGTGGGTTAGCGAGAAGATAACAACCTGTACAAACGAATAACGAAAAAGGCTAGTGAACCTTATATATGTATAGAAAGCCAATTGGATGTTATGACAATACGGTTCTGGTGACTCTGCCTGGTTTGGAGTCGTTACTATTTTAGTGTCCTTCCTTAGATCCCCCCAATTTTCCTTGTTATGTGGAAAAACAATTCTTGGCAGTCATTGGGAAATATGGCCATACTCATGCTTGACACTATATCTTCGCCTGCTATTTCGCCGCGCCTCATTGCCGCAGGTGAGCATTTTCGTTCGGCATAAAGAATCAAGGAGGTGAAATAATGAGACTAAATGTAAAAGCTTTTGCACTCACATGCGGGGTCATTTGGGGACTGGGTCTGTTCGTGGGGACTTGGTGGCTCATTGCCTTTGATGGCGTGACAGGCGAGATTACGCTCTTGGGAAGGTTCTATCGTGGTTACAATATAAGTCCTCTGGGCAGCATTGTGGGCTTGACGTGGGCGTTTCTGGACGGCTTGATTGGCGGTGCGATATTTGCGTGGCTCTACAACCTGATAACTGCCCGTACTTCTACCCAAGAAGCATGAATACATCCTTCCAAGCCAGTCACTGCACCCGACCGCTATTCTGCTGCGCGTCATAGCGGCAGGTGAACTTGGCCGTGAGGCCGTGATTGACAGGGGGTGCTTTGGTAACTCCAGAGAATCTCATATTTACGATGGCGCTGTTATCCGCTCTCGGTTGTGGTGTTATGTCCGGATTATTCTACGCATTCTCGTTCTGTGTCATGTATGCCCTCAATCGGCAACCGCCGGCACAAGCAGTAACGACAATGCAATCAATCAACGAAACGATTATTCATCCCATATTCTTTGTGCTGTTCTTCGGCACGGCCGCGGTGTGCGCAATGTCCGTAGTGGCGTCGCTCAAATTTTGGGAACTTTCGGAAGCGGGTTTTCTTCTCAGTGGAGGCGTCCTGTATTTAATCGGAAGTGTGCTGGTGACATTCAGGTTCAATATACCGATGAACAATGCCCTGGCATCGTCTAAAGCGAACGAGGAGAAAGGCGTAGACTATTGGCCGATATACTTTAAAAAGTGGACCGCCTGGAATCATGTACGCTTTGTATCCGCCCTCGCTGCTGCAGCATTATTTGTTGTGGCGATTGGCAAATAGGAATGAAACAGAGGGGTCAGGAATGAGTCGTGATGTAATTTTTCAAAGGGGGAAAGGAGAAACCTTGGTGGGCGTTTAGAGACTGTAAGAATTATTGTGTGTGGCTTCCGAAATCGCAACTTGATCCACGCATAGCGAAAATCGAGCACTGAGGCAAGGATAATCTCGGCTGGATTATCCAGTAAGAAAAATTAGTGTTGTTAATCTGAGCTCTTCTCAGCTTTTGTTTTCAAGGCATCGTTCATGGATTGTAACATTGGTGGGACGCCTTCATTCATGTTACACCACATCAACGGCACCATCATCCCACTGAACAATTCTTTATGAATGAACCGAGTCCCAGAAACAGTTTCTTCAAGTTCGAAGACTTTGTCATTGGTAAATATAAATCCGGCCATCATGGTAGCACGCCAACGAAAAGACTTCGGCTCTTCGAAGATGGTAATAATAGGCATATATTTCGGTCCGTCTTTACCATCTTTGCCACGCATCGAAACGCTGAGCTTAGACCCAAGAGAAGCGGCTCCACTGACCTGAATGACGATTGGATTCCACTCCTTCCAGTTATCGAAATCAGTGAGGATTTTCCACACTTTTTTTAATGGAGCAGCAATTTCAATTTCAGTTCGAATTTCTCGCATAATAATTTCCTTTAGTTATGTACTGACCTTCTTCTGCTGGGCGGAGGCTTGCTTCTTCAGTGGGCCAGGAGAAACGGAAGGAAAGAGGGAAATGAGTTAACAAAAGACTCGCCACCTTTTCCCTGAATTTGGCCTCGTCATTCCCAACATTTGTAATCGGGAATCCATCTTGCCTTTAATCCTTCTGCCCAGTTTTTTTAATAATGTGGTACCCAAATTGAGTACTCACCACATTGCTAATACTGCCATGGCTCATGCGTTTGACCGCGTCCTCAAAGGCTTTCACCATTTTGCTTGGACCAAACCATCCAAGATCACCACTTTTGGATTTGCTGGGACAGGTAGAAAATTCTGCCGCCAACTCTCCAAAATTTCCCCCGCTTTTAAAGCGGTTTCTCAGATCGTCAGCCAACCCTTTTTCTTTCACTAAAATATGACTGGCTCTCCACTCCATACGTCCTCCTTGTAAATCCTAAATCCAAATCTGACAACAATATCTATTTTTAAGTTACCTTGCTATTCCCGGTAGCTTGCTCCGGGGTGACCCTCACTTCTGACCATTTCCTTGACCATCATTTCTTACCTATTTTTTGGAGTAGAGTGCTTGGATTGTTGCCGGCCCCAAAAATTTTCGAACTAACCCCAGGAGTTAAAATTAGGTTTGCGTCAGAACCAGACACGCACGCCCACCACGAAACGAGTCTGACTCGGGGTTCCGCCTTCTTGACGCACGAGGGTAGCAGTATCTCCAAGACTTCTGTCAAAGGAAACTCCCACG
>JAYWMS010000375.1:0-6570 GCA_035873215.1 Nitrospirota bacterium
GAAGTTAGCGGGCATCCAGTCTGGCATTCGAAACGCTGGATTCCCGCATTTTCATCGCGGTGGTGATTCGTCTTGACCTGTGGCGCGAGAATGACAGGACAAGGGACGATGGACCCCAGGTTCATTTTCAAGAACAGACCAGTTCTGACTGTTTTTGATAAGAAAAGCCGACGTTTCTATTCTTTTATAGTTTTCATCTCAGCCCAGTACTTCGTTGCACAACCCGATCTGTGAGAGTTAATGTATTAATAATAAATCCATCCCGGAGGAGGTGGGTGATGCAGCCCAGAATTCAAAGTACACATACAATAAAGAGTGTTGCGAACCCTTGGTGTGTCAGAGTGAGCCTGATGGTCTGTCTCCTCTTGCCCAACTGGCTCATGGCCGAGGCTCGGGCCCAGGAGACCTTTGATCCCAAACCTGCAATTCAGCTGCAGGATGATTCAAGGGAAGGAGGCAAACTTAGCGCTCTTGCCTTAGATCAAAAAAATTGGAGAACTCCACAATCCTCGTTTATATGGATTGTCATGGCGAGTGGGATCCAAACTCCATGGGAATCCTTTGGCCGTCAAGGTTGGATGACGGATGATGCGTACGTGGAACCCTTGAATCCCGGTGTCTCAGAGTTTTTGCCCGACACGGAATTATTTTATTTGGTATTTGAAGTGTCCGCTCTTGATGCTCCCTCCCAATATCGAGCGGCCTGGTACTACATGCCTGATGGCAAACGTTACGACAAGACACTCGTTGGCACAGATGCGCTGATGCTGGAAATGAATGAAAAGGCTGGTTATTTGGAAATATTCCGTCCCGAATCAGGTTGGAAGAAAGGTCAGTATTTCATCAAATTGTTCTTCGAAAGTCCGGGCCAGGAACTCGACGAGGCCCAGGTGGTGGGAACGATGACCTTTACGATTACGGACCATCCCACGCTCCAGCAGGGAAAATCCTAAAGTCGCTGTTGGTATAAAATAACAGGGAAATGCCTGGGTCGTTTTCTCAGTTCTGCCGGAGCGAGTTCAAGAATTCTTGGTTCTTTGGGTCACGATTGTCCAAGGTGACAGTGATCCGCTCACCGGTGGACAGAGATCTTCAGACGAGGCGTTACTGAACGGTGGGTGATAGAACAGACTCGTTTCGTGTCTGATCAAATCCGGTGGAATTGTTTACCCCGGGAAGGAAGCCGAGTTCAGCCAGCACCCAGAGTCCAAGGAAGGGGATCAGGGACAACACCACAAACCATCCAGTCCGTCCCCGATCATGACAGCGCTTGATGCTCACCGCTAGGTTAATCCAGAGCAAAAGTCCTCCTGTCACGGTAAATCCAAACAAGCCCATGCGTAGATGCAAATCGAATACATTCGCCAAGATGAAGAATGTCATCATAGGTAAAAACGCAAAACGCCAATACATGCTTCGTCCTACACGGCCCTGAAACGAAAACAAAGCTTTACGATTAGCTGTCCGTTGTTCTGGTGTGTTCACAAACCATGTTTGGAATGAAATGTCTTGGAGTTCGCTCATGGGAATGCCCTCATATCATTAAATAAGAATTTTGTACCTGCACCTATTTTATCGTCAGAACAAGGTGGCAGATGAAATGGAGGGCAGTATTATGGGGGATTACGAAGATCAGGTCTGCGGTGTGCGAGATCGGAGTATCTCTTCGAGGGTCAAAAGGGCATCGCGGCCGGAGTTCGTTTCGAGACCGTTAGAGAGGCTTTGGTCGGCATATTCATGTCCGTGATCTTGCGTGGCACTTTGACTCAAACTCCCGGACCATGAGCGTGGATCACGACTGCCATGTTTTCTGTCCCAGGCTGCTAAGCAGGCCTTCGCGATGATCTTGTTCAATGGCGCAGGATTGTAGAGCATTTTTTTGATGTTCCACGGCGTCAGGCTCAGCGGATTATAGCCTGCAGACAGATACCCCTCAGATAGCAGTCGCTTTTCCAGATCCGTATTGGGTTGGACGCCCAAAAAAAACATGAGTGGAAAAACACGGTCTTCGCCAAGAATCGAGGCGACAATTTTGTAAGACTCGATGCTCTGCAACAGCGTCTCTTCAGTTTCTTCCGGTGAGTTCAGTGAATAATTGAGTATCACTCTTCCGGCAAAGCCCGCTTCTTTTAAATGTCGGCAACCGTCGTACAAGTGTTCAAGTTTAAAACCCATGTGCAAGCTGTTGAGCACTTTTTGTGACCCGGCTGTGATGGCCACTTCTAAATCGCCGACCCCGGACTTGACCATGAGCTTAGCCAGGTCCGATGAAATGAGCGATGTACGGACGTAGCCTGACCACTCGAGATTCAACTCTTCCTTAATAATGCGCTCTAAAATCTCCGTGCATTGCGGGTAGGCATCTTTTCCAGTAATGAACTGCGCATCAGTAAACCAAAACCGTCGAGCTCCCCATTGGTGGTAATACTGCGAAATGTCTTTCACCACATTTTCGGCAGGGCGATAGCGAACACGTTTGCCTTCGATATACGGATACAAACAAAATGCGCAATCGTAAGGACACCCTCGCTTGGTCTGCACACCAATACATTCCCCCACGTATTCTCGATACTGCGGAAAAATCGAAGTAAGGTAGGGTAGGTCCACTGTAAGGGCATCCAGCATGGCGGGCGTATGCTTGGCACCTTTCTGAACCGTTCCGTGTTCTCGGACGATGTACCGTTCGTCCGTCAATGGTTCATCATTCAAAACTTTTAGGATCGCATCTTCGCCTTCACCGAGGATTCCTAATGTTCCCTCCGGAAGTTTTTCAATCAGCTGATCGGCAAAGGCGGTAAAGGCCCCTCCCCCAATCATGATGCGGGATTGAGGGAAATTCTTATGGACAAGCCATGGATACGACAGGTTCGAGCGAATGTCCTGGTAGTAGCGGTATAAATTCCGGACTCCCTGAAACGAGGCAACCACCCGTTTGAGTGGATTGCTGGCATAGTAGAAATTAAAGGCCTGTTCCAGTGAGGCATCGCCTTCGTGTGGGGAAAAGATTTGAATGTCTCGCCAGGAAAAACAGACAAGTTCCGGTTTGAATTGGGAGGCGGTCTCGCGAAGAATTTTCTGCCGATCTGCGCGTGGAAAGAGGGAAAGGTCCAAAATGCGCTGGCGTACATCTGGACGACGGCGATGAATGAAGTCGGCTAAGTAGGTAATTCCCGTGGGATACACTTTCTTGCACGGGAGGAAAACGTATAGGACGGAGTCCATCGTTATTTCACGGCGATGTGGATAGCGACAATGCCACCAGTGAGATTTTGATAGCTCACCTGACCAAATCCAGCCTGTCGCAACATGGTGGCGAGTCGTTCCTGGTCTGGAAACGTGCGGATCGACTCCGGGAGGTAGTGATACACGTCAGTGTAATCCTTGGCGACCCAAGATCCGATGGTAGGAAGGAGGTGGAATGAGTACCAATCGTAGATTTTGCGTAGGAGCGCGGGCACGGGTCGTGAAAACTCCAAACACACAAATCGGCCTCCGGGTTTGAGGACGCGAAAGATTTCCTTGAACGCATTGGGCCTGTTGCCAACGTTTCGGATGCAAAATCCGGCCGTGACGGCATCAAGTGTGTTATCTAGAAAAGTCAGTTCCTCGGCGTTGCCTCGAAAACAATTCACACGGGGTGCGACGCCATGATCGGCAATTTTCTTGGCTCCCACCTTGAGCATTTCAAAATTCAAATCCATTGCAGCAATGTGGCCTTGGTGCTGATAGCGTTCATCAAGCAAGAGCGCCAGGTCACCTGTTCCCGCGCCCAGGTCTAGGGCCTGACCGCCGGGAATGGATGGGACCTGTTGCGCGGCCTGTCGTTTCCAGTGGTGGTGGAGTCCAAAACTTAAAAGGGAATTATTCAGGTCATAAGACTGAGCGATGGCTGAAAACATCCGTTGAACGGCTTGTTCTCGTGGTGGGCCTGACCACTGGGAGACCGTCTTCCCAGCCGGGGGCTCGACAGACTTTTCCACGGATTGCAACATGCTCAGGACGTAGCACCGGCATCTTCTGTTTGTCAAGAAATTCGCGTGTGTAAACGGGTGGAAAGGGATACATGGGCAGGCAACTCTTGCCTAGCCTGATCAAGAAGAAAGGCATGAACTAACCCCTTTTCTGCCTACTGCAAGACGCACTCTTAGAAAAATTGTTCGTTTCAAAGTCTGTGGAATAATTCAAATCATTTTTATATTGGGTATTCCTGTCATACATCCTTCAATGGCAGGGGGAAGGGATGCTGTCCAGAAAGGCCGGTCCAGCAGGGCCGAAGCCCGTTTGGAGCCCCGGGCGTACAAGCCGGTACTTGAGCATGACAAAGGGGCGAGGACGCCGCTGGCGGACTTTATCAACGGGCCATTACAGAGAGTTTCTCCTTGCTTGAGCGCACAAAGCATTTTGGCATGTCAGTTGAAGGTAGGTGATAGGAGTGACGTGTCCGAAATCAGGGCATGATCTCACAGAGGAATGTTGAAAAAAGCCGCCAGCGGCGTTCTCGCCTGTTTGCCGTGCTCACGTACTGTGAGTACGCTCCGCGCGTCAAAATGGCTGCGGCCTTGTTGGACGAACATTTTTGAACATTCCCTCCCTCCAGCTGATGATGTCTGTCTCATCTTGGGCATTGATTTGCCATTAGAGTGAAATATTCAACAGCCCCCACAGGGCTGACATGCTGGAGACTAGGAATGACCTCGACTGAGAAAGGATGCCAACCATGACGGTTTTTGAACGCAATCTGGAATTTTTACGACAGCGTCATCCTGAACTTGTGAATCTAGTCCAGGAGTCACCTTCCACGACACATCTCACCATTGAATCTGCTAGGAATGGAGACCCGCGCCTTAGAGTCCAGACAGCATCCGGCACGATTGTCGATCTGCATGATCCCGAAGATCCCGCTCAAGTTGCGAGGGGCACAATAGAGCAGATGGGGGTGAATATTGGAGGGGTGACCGTTTCATTGGGGATAGAGCTAGGGTATTTTGCTCGAACCTTTGTGTCCAAGCTGAAATCCCAATCCCGGTTAATTGTCTATGAGGCCGATCCTGCCATTTTCTTAATGGCCTTGAGGACCGTTGATTTGTCAGAGGTCCTCCGATGTCGATGGGTCAAAATCGTGGTTGGCCCCCAAGCGCCCTTACGTCATTGGGCCACCCAATGCGTGAGCCAGACCAACGGGACCTTACGAGTTGTCAGTTACGATCCTGTGTTTCAACTCGCTCCTGAAATCTATGGAGAACGAGTGGAACGGGAATTGGATCGAATCCCGGGGATTGTGAAAGCGACAAAGAATGCGGTGATCAGACGAGGGCCGTTGTTTATCGACAGTCTGCTCAAAAATATTCCGCATATCATGATGGCAGAGGCGTCGACGGAACTAAAAGGTTGTTGTAGAGGAATTCCGGCGTTCCTGGTGTCGGCAGGGCCCTCGCTAGAGAAAAATTTTCATCATTTAAAAGCGGCTAAGGGACGAGCGGTCATCATCGCGGCAGATACGGCACTGAACTATCTTTTGCCGCGTGGCATTGTCCCGGATGTGGTCGTGAGTGTCGATCCGCAAAAGGAAACCTATCGAAAATTCAAACATCTGGATATACCCGGTGAGGTGGCGCTTGTCTTCCATCCCTCCGTGTCTCCCCTCATCGTGAAATATTTTCCAGGTCCGACGTTTGCCATGGATACGGCAATGCCGGTGTACCAGTGGTTGAATGGATTCTGGCCGGACAAAGGGGCCATTGATGTCGAGGCGATGTGCCAAGCGCACGTCGCATTTAATCTAGCTGACTGTATGGGGTGCGATCCCATTGTGTTCGTCGGACAGGATCTCAGTTATACAGATGAACGGATGCACGTAAAACATGGAGGGTATCTGACCGAATCGGAACAGGCGGCGATCGTCGCGGATGGACTGCTGACACGGGATATATTTGGCAAACCGATCAAGACCAATCCCACATTTGTCAATTACAAGGCCGTGTTTGAGCGAAAAATCAAACAGTTTTCAGGCACAGTGATCCAAGCCACGGAGGGCGGTTTGGCTTTGGAAGGCGCGGAAACCTGTCTGCTGGCTGATGTTCTTCAAGAATATTGCCAGGGGGCACCCATAGAATTGTATCAACGATTCACCGAACGACACATGCGACTAGAAGTCAAGGAAATTGAAGCCGTGCAAGCTGAAGTGCAGACACAGGCACGAAACTTTTTTCGTGTGGAACGGACGAGTCAACATGTCTGTCGGTTGCTGGAGGCCATGAAACGTCGATGGCAGCAACATCGACAAGTTGATCAGGAGTTCACGCGCCTAGGCAAACAAGTCGAGCGATTGACGAGTTGTATTCCGCGCTACCAGCAAGTGCGAGAACTGCTCCATTGGATGGATTTGGAATTAGAAATTCAATTGGATCAGGACACACAGGAATTGGAAGAAACCACCGATCTCACCTTGAAACACGAAAAACAATTGGAGCGAGGGCTCAAATACTATGGTGGTTTGATCCGCATTGCCCCAAAATTGAGAAACTATTGTGAGCGGCTCGCCTATCGATTGGGACAATGGAGTGTGTTGCA
>JAYWMS010000406.1:0-1789 GCA_035873215.1 Nitrospirota bacterium
GCGATCAATTATCGCCTGTTACGAACCCAGGCGTTTCAGGTTTGGCAAGACGCAGTGTGCGCATGAGACAGGTTGCAACGTGGTTCAATTTGAACTTCTGCCGTTAAGTTGACAATGCCTGATTCTATTCTCTCTGGATCATGGTAAGCTTAGTCGCTGAACTTGAACACAAGAAACTAGGCGGCCACAGAATCGGGGTGGTTTGGCCCACCCTTCACGGAAAGACGGTCCATTTCACACAGAAAGGAGATTCGCCATGGGAGACAAAGGGGGAAAAAAGGATAAAGACAAAAGTAAAAAGCAGAAAGTCAGCAAACAAGCAAAAAAGAAGCAGGGAAAATAACCGAGGCGCACTCCTCGGTAGGGTATTGTCAACTTAACGCAAATTCCACACCGAGGACATAATTCGCCTCGAGATAATCCATTGAGTTTCAGGGATTACGCTTTGGGCTCCACACGTTCAATCAACCACATCTGGCTTAAGTTGACAATCCCTTACAATGGCTTCCGGATTCACCAGAGCCTGAATCAACAAACCTCGGAGGAAGCGGCGGGGAAAGACCCGCCGCGATCTGCCAACCCGAACCATTTTGCTTGGAAGGTACATTGCCAGGGATTGTTTACACCCCAATGGCGGCATGATTAGCCATTCGCCATGCACGCCCGGAAGAAGGTAGTACGTGGCAGACTACCGAGCAGAACAACATAAAATAGAACAACTCAAGACACTTTTGGATCGTGATCCGAATGATGAGGTCGCGTTGTTTGGCCTGGGTAAAGCCTATCTTAAGGTCAAGAACTATGAAGAGGCTATCAGAGCATTAGAACGGTGTATTCAGGTCCATCCTGACTACTCTGCCGCGTATCAGGCTCTAACGGTGGCCTTGTATAAAGCTGGACAGATCGACCGGAGTACCGAAGTCGGCCGCAAGGGTATTGAAGTCTCCCAAGCAAAGGGAGACTTAATGGTGACCAAGCAACTCCAACACTTCCTAGGACAAATAGAATAAAACCGAAACAAGTGAAAGAAAGGGGTCGCCCATCTAGAAGGCTCCCATCAAGATAGGGTCAGGCCTTTACTCTTGAATTATCATTCAAATCTTGCGATGGACGCGGCATGGAAGGATGGTCGTGAGGAAGCCCGGAATGAAAAAGTTATCCCAAAGAATTGGATCAGCGCACGCATCTCCGGAACGAGATCCCCTCCCCCGCTTGAGCGGCCTGATTGCGCCGCGGCGATACCGGCGGTGAGCACCGTCTTGGCTTCGTCGTTCCTCTTCAGCCCAGCGGCGGGTATTGTCAACTTAACGAAAATTCCACCCTGAGCACACAATTCGCCTCGAGATAATCCATTGATTTATCAGGGATTAGGTAGTGCGCTCCACACATCCTATCAGCCAAATCTGGCTTAAGTTAATGGTATGGACGCTCCTGTTTGAGCGCTGCGGCGTTATAGTAACCGTGACAGCACTTCATAAACAGGAGGGACTCATGGAAAACCTAGCGACGATTGGGCTCGATTTGGCAAAACGTGTGTTTCAGGTGCACGGCATTGATCATGAAGGGCGAGCCGTGCTGCGAAAGAAATTACGTCGTGGGCAAGTGTTGAAGTTTTTTGCCACGGTATCCCCGTGTTTGGTTGGGATGGAAGCGTGTGGGAGTGCCCACTACTGGGCACGAGAGCTCAGCGCCCAGGGCCACCAGGTGCGATTGATCCCACCTCAATATGTCCGCCCTTTTGTAAAAACCAATAAACATGATGCGGCGGATGCCGAAGCCATCGTGGAGG
>JAYWMS010000435.1:0-3377 GCA_035873215.1 Nitrospirota bacterium
TGGCTATTGGCCTGAATTATTCAACAGGCCCTTTCAGGTATAGGGGATTTGTTTAATCGGGTTGGAATGGTTGTGAAGGCAGGGTTTTTGTAACCGGTTAGTTTGAAATCAAATGGGAAGACCCAAGATTGTCTTGGAGAACCATTCGTTGGGGCTGGGACTGTACAAGAGGAGTTTCTGGAGCAGGAGGGGTAGGCAATTCTTTGACGAATTCCAACTGAGGCTGAGTATATTGCCAGGCTATTCGACCAGCTACGGTAGCAATACGACCAGTTTCCGTGGTGACAAATCCAGATGAAAGGATTGGGGTGTTGTTGATGGCCATTGGAGTGAGCAGAGACTGAGCCACAGTTAGGCTTGGCGCTGTCTTTGGCCACAACGCACTCTCGTTTCTGTATTGTGCAAAGTTTGGTTTGTTCACCGTGTCGATTTGATACAACTCAAGCCCAGAGTCAGTAGAGAGGACAAACAACTCCTGCGCTGATGCAGGCATCAACGTTGCGAAATTCACGGTGACCCCAAGAATTAAACCCGCGATAGCCAAAACAGTGCTTCTTCCATTTTTATTCTGACTAGGAGATTGGGACCGTACCCTAGCCTCACGGAAATACCCGACCAAAAAGGGCACACTTGTAATAAAGAGTGCCGCGGCCAGAATCCAGTTGATGTTGTTTGTGTATGTGATGTTCATTTTTTTGTGTCTCCTTCGCTTGGCTTTTCCGATTCCTTAAGTTTCCCCGATTCCGCCAACAACTGATTGGCTTTTTCGAGAGCGTCTTTAGCCATTCTCCGTAACTCTTCAGTGGACTGGACTTGTTTGGTTTGATGCGATGACTCCTCTTCTCCTTGTACCTCTTTACCCATGAAATTTTCCCTGGATTCCGTGCCCCTGGGTCATACCGATTCCTCCTTAGAACGAAAAGAGGGTAAAGTTTTCTTTTCCAGGAGCAGACTGAAGGGGTGCCCAAGAACCAACCTGAGAGTATTCTGATTCAAATCGCGGAGTCTTCCATGAATACCCATTCATGCTGCTGCCCGTGATCGGAGTATTTTTTAAGAGAGGTGTTTGTGTTGCCAACCAGTTGTTTTGTTCCGCTGAACTCGTTTCAAGGGTCCGGGTGACCTGATCCTTGGTGAAAATATTTTTATCGATCAGCACCCGCCACTCTTGAGCGCTGGCAGTTTGAAGGCTCATCAGAATTATTCCGGCGATCAGGGTTACGGTAAATGTTGAAGTCGTCTTTTTCATGGCATATCTCCTTAGCTTAGGTTTCCAATTGATTTCACTTTGTTAATTAGCAACTCTAATGCCAGAAAATTTATTTCTAAGTTAAAGCAAAATTTTGTTTATATTCAACTTGTTACGAACACTCATAAGCCAATGGGTGGCAAGACCACATTGGACGCCATCCACGATATTTCACGGACTGTGAAATATCGTGGGGAAAGGGACCCAGAGAGAATCGAGAAGGGGTTAGGATTTGAGCTGGGATTTCTTGATCCCGAGTTTTTGCATTCGAGAGCGGAGTGTACTGGGGTTGAGCCCCAAAATAGTTGAGGCGCCGCGGGATCCTTCGATGACCCAGTTCGTTTCTTTGAGGACGCGGGCAATATGCGTTCGTTCCACTTCCTCTAAGGTCTGGATTGGCGAGAGAGGTGTCTGGGAATGAGGAGACAGATTTTGTGGAGGGAGTGAACGAAGGTCAGGGATATTTTCAAGTTCAAGGGCTGATCCCTGTGCCAGGATCACTCCGCGTTCAATCATGTTTTCCAGTTCCCGCACGTTTCCTGGCCAATGGTACGCTTGTAAGGCCTCCATGGCTTTCTGAGAAACCTTGTCCAATTGTTTCCCGATCTTTACGGAATATTTATCGAGGAAGTGAGACACTAAGACAGGGACATCTTCTTTTCGTTCACGCAGCGGCGGGCTTGTGATAGGAAACACATTCAGTCGATAATACAAGTCTTCTCGAAATGTCCCGGTCTTCACGGCCTGTTCCAATTTCCGATTTGTTGCAGCAATGATTCGCACGTCGACTTTCGTGGTTTGGGGATTTCCTACACGTTCAAATTCTCCTTCCTGAAGCACTCTGAGTAATTTCGCCTGCAACTCAACGGGCATTTCCCCGATTTCATCTAGGAAAATGGTTCCCTTATCGGCCAGCTCGAATCGTCCGATTTTCTTGGCCAAGGCTCCAGTGAATGCCCCCTTTTCATGCCCAAATAATTCGCTTTCGATGAGATTTATTGGCAGTGAAGCACAGTTCACCTTAACCAACGGGCGACTGTTTCGACGGCTGCGACTATGTACGGCGCGAGCGAGTAGTTCCTTGCCGGTCCCCGATTCGCCTAAAATCAAGACGGTGGCGTCTGTTGGTGCCACCTGTTCTACTTGTTGGAGTACTTTTGGAAGGGTCTGACCGCCACTAATAATGTCTTCAAAATTGTGATCAAGCTTGATCTCTTCTCGAAGGTAGGAATTTTCGGCCTCCAACCTGGCTTTTAACTGCTCCACCTCCTTAAGGGCAAGGTGTAGTTCGGCCGTGCGCTGTTCGACTCGCTGCTCCAATGTTTGGTTCGCGTGTTCGAGTTTTTGTCGGAGGGAACGAAGAGTAAGATGCGTCGTGACTCTCGCTAACACTTCTTCGTGTTGAATGGGTTTCGTCACATAATCCACTGCGCCGACTTGAAACCCTTTGACCTTATCAACCGTCTCAGAAAGGGCGGTCATAAAAATCACCGGAATATCTGCGGTTTCAGGATCGGCTTTGAGCCGCCGGCATGTTTCAAAGCCGTCAAGCTCCGGCATCATCGCATCTAATAAGATGAGGTCAGGGTGAGTCGAAGGAATTTGTTCCAGAGCGCTTTCTCCATCCGTCGCAATGAATACTTCAAATCCTTGTTTATCGAAAACCTGAACAAGTATTTCAAGATTCGTTGGTGTATCGTCTACTAACAGAATGGATGGCTTCTTCGTAAGAGAGGAACTCATGCTTTGTGACCAAGATAGGGTTTCAAAAATTCACTGAGTTGTTTCATGTTCATTGTCTTAGCAAAGGATCGAAGTTCATCGGCGAAGGGAGTGAACTGGGAATCCCCCTCATCAATGGAATCAATGTATTTTCGGACGGCAAGAATTTGGCCTTTTTTCGCCATATCATAGAGCGTCTGCAATTGGTCAACGGGGGGAAGCGGGAACGATGGGGCCTGTTCAACCAATTGGCCTGGAACAATTTCTTCTTTTTCATATTCCCATTCAATGCCAGCATGGTGTTCAAGAGCAAGGAACAACTCCTCTTCACGAATGGGTTTAGAGAGAAACTCATCGCATCCGGCCTCCAAGCTTTGTTGACGGGTGTAGCCAAAGGCACTGGCGG
>JAYWMS010000479.1:0-2755 GCA_035873215.1 Nitrospirota bacterium
CTGAGGTTTATGTGGACTGCAAGGGTCTATTAAAGGCAGGTAAGAGCACGAAGTCCGGGATGGTGTCATGATAGAGTCAGCAACCTCGTATCATGTCATTTATGCACTTCTTTTTCAGGTTCAGACAGATGGTTGCGGACTTCTTGGACGTAAGATTTAAATGGATTGGGCATGGGAAAGGGGGGTTGGTCGCGGAGCTGAAAGATGGACCAGTTGATCACATAGTGCGGGAAGCGACGTTCTAGCGGGGTTTCATCATCAAGGTCTTCGGCCCATTCTTTCGTGAGCAAATGTCGAACAAGCTCGCCGCGGCCAAAGGCGCGTGTGTTACGGGGTGGATTTTGCATGGCCAGGTCAATCACGGTGCTGGTGGTTAAACGTGGCGCACGGCCTTCTTCTTCCAGCCCCAAGTACAATCCCTTGACCGGGTTTAGATTGTGATATTCCAAGTCTAGCGCTTTGAGCCACGGATCTTCCCATTCCAATTTTTCTTCCTCGCGAAAGGTTTCAAGCATCCAAAGCTTTGTGGCCCAATCCACTCGTCCGATTAATTCAGAATAGTCGCCACGCAACCCGACGAGTACTTGTTCCCATTGGTCCAGCACCCAATCGGTCTCTTCATCTTGTCCTCGGTATCGATCTTGTGTGGCCTTGAGAAACTTTTCCTGTATATCGATGGCGGATAGTGTTTTCCCATTAGCCAGACGCACGTTCCATTTGCGGGATTGATCGCGGGAGATTTCTTTCAGTGTTTGTACCGGTTCATCAAAGTCGAGCCCTTCCGGCGAGTGGCCATCTTCGATGAGTTGCAGCACCAAACCGGTAGTGCCCATTTTCAACGCGGTCGCCACTTCGGCCATGGTGGAATCGCCTAACAATAAATGAATGCGACGAAACTGATTGGGGTCGGCTAAGGGCTCATCTCTTGTGTTTATAATGGCACGGTTGTGTTGAACCCACTCAAAAAAATCATTCACGATGTGATCGGCCCGTTGGGATATCTGATAGGGTACGGTCCACCGTCCTGATTTGTCCCGCAGGCCTTGACTCCGGTCACTCAATTGGTCAAGCGGGATCCAGCCATCATACACTTCAGCTGCCCCGATCCGACCGGTGCCGGTAAAGATTTGGCGTGTGATGAGAAAGGGAATCAGTTTATTTAAGCCTTTGAGGGAAAAAGGAAAGTGTCGAGACACCAGATAGTTCTCATGGCAACCGAAGGTCGCATCTGTTTCATGATCGATGTTATTCTTAATGATAGAGACCGTATCCGCCAATCCCAACTCGTCTAGGGTATTTTGCAGCAAACGATCGGCGCCTCGGTCGGCGGCAATCAGATCGGTCAGCGAGTTGCATTCCGGCGAGGCAAACTCCAAGTGCCCCATATCCACGTACAGTCGTCCGGCGTTGAGCAAAAACCCACCATTGCCTGGGGGTTCGTCGTACCCGCGATAATGGAGGTCGAGCACGCCTTGATTCCGACCACGAAAGACATGGTCAATCACGCGGTGGGCCAACCACGAGGGGGAATGATCGGGATCTTCACTATTGATGAGAAGGCCGTATTCCGTTTCAATCCCAAATATACGATTCAGCATAGGAACCTGTGACTACCGCCTTGTTGATTATTTTTGCTTAGGAGTCGGGTAGAGTTGGGGAAAACATCCATGGGTTTCTTCAGGCGATAAGGTGCGATACTTGGAACTGTCTGGAGCCTCTCTTTCCAATATGGCACATTCCAAGGTTTTCTCTGCCAGCGTCTCACGAAGACAGTCTTGCAGGGTATCTTCCGAAAACGGCTCTGTTTCTGATGTGGTTGAGTCTGTCGGTTCGTTGTCATCAGTTTCGCCGGATTCTACTTGACGTTGAAGCAAGGCACCTGTGGCCCACGTGCGTGCCGCTGCCTCTGCCACGGATTGGAAGTCGGAGGCCGAGGATGGCCTGTGACCCCTATGATACTCCACCATTTTCTGTTCAACCTCTTGGGACGCGCCCAGAACGGCACAATCCGTTCCCTCTTCAAAGGTGCCATCGTAATTAAGGGTGATATATCGATCTTGATGAAGTTTGGTCCCTAATTCTGCCAACAGGATTTTACAAATATAGGGAGCTTTAAAAATTTCTTCGAACGCCTGCTTAATCACAGGGGCTAAACCATATTTCACCAAACGTGAACCGGTGACATCACCCGGAGATCGTTGGAAACCTTCCACATGGGCCATGTCCAAGATGGAAAAACGGAGTTTCTCTAAATCTGCAGGGTGTCCCATTCCACCGAGTCCGATACGATCGTAAATTTCATATAGTTTTGGGGTGCCGTGACTGAATGTAAAAAACAGAATGCCTTCGGGATAGGAAGTGGCCACGACGGGGCTACCATGCGCAAATTGATCATCAAGGTATTGCCGTCGATTTGTAACGGCCTCAACCCATCGATAGGGTTCATCATACATATTGTGCCACCTGTGCCGTGAAAAGTGTTTTGAGCTGCTCTGCGGGTATTGTGTGCGTCCCTTTTTCTGTGATGCGTTTTACGACTGGGAAAAGGTTCGCTTCGACGTTGACGCCACCGGTTGCGGAATCAAATTCGGCGGCGCTGGTCAACAGCCGCAGAACGAGGATCGTCGCTTCCTCCTCGTTTAAGGCCATGATGGGCTTCCCGTTCCAGCGATTCACATAATGTAGAATGCCCCGAATGGTAGGGGAGCCAGACCCGGAGATAGCATGCTCTACTCCTTCAAACTCCGCACCCAGT
>JAYWMS010000016.1:0-4287 GCA_035873215.1 Nitrospirota bacterium
ACCCTTTATTAACGTGCTTCGTCCTATGGCAAAGTTCGGTGTGCCAGTGCCGACCCTTCATTTTTTCGATGAAAGTGCGGGGCTGCTCTATTTGGAAGACTTCGGAGATGTCACTCTTTTTCAGGCCTGTGCAGATAGAAACCTTTATTCCCTTCAACGCCATTACACGCAAGCCATTGATACCTTGGTACAGATTCATTTGCGGCTGTCTCCGGAACAAAATTCTTCCTGCGTGGCGTTTTCTCGGTCCTTTGATGTGCCGTTATTGATGTGGGAGTTCGAGCACTTTTTGGAATATGGTATTTGGGTGCGGCGGGGAAAACGACCGATGTGTGCGGATCATGAGAAGGACATACGAGAAGTGTTTCAATCCATGGCGGAGGTCATTGCCGAACAGCCTTTTGTTTTTACCCATCGTGATTACCATTCGCGCAATCTGATGGTCGATGGTGATCGTCTCGGCGTCATCGATTTTCAAGACGCGTTGATGGGGCCGGCGACGTACGATCTGGCTTCGTTACTTCGGGATTCGTATATTGCCTTGGATGAATCCTTGATCGAGGATTTGATTACTCACTACCTCGAAGGCATGTGTCGGGGCTTGGATACGTTAACGCAGGAGCGAATGCTCTTGACAGATCGAAAGGCCTTTCGCCGTGTGTTTGATTTCACGAGTGTTCAACGAAATCTGAAAGCCGCCGGTCGTTTTGTGTATATCGATCAAGTGAAAGGCAATTCAAAATTCTTGGAGGACATTCCTCGCACCTTAGGTTATGTTCGTCGCAATCTTGAAAAGTATCCTGAACTTGAACCGCTACGGACGAGTCTTATGCCGTATATCCCAGAATGGGAATGTTGAAAAAACATGTCCTGAGCCTGGTCGAAGGAGCCACCAGCGGCGTTCTCGCCCTTGTGCCTGACCTTCGGGCTCACAGACTTGCCGCTCTTCGCGGCGTTCGCGCTCACGTACTGTGAGTACGCTCGGCGTGTCAAAAGGGCTGCGGTCTTGCCTGTGGAAAAAGGCGTCTTGGCGCCCTTGGGTTTGGGCGGGTGACAAAGCGGACCCTCCGCCTTCGCGAGGGCATGCTTTTTTGACCATTCCCGTGGGCTGCTGATATCGATTTCGTCTCGGGCATGTACGGGCCATGTGAGAGAAATATTCAACAGGCTCAGAATGGCAATAGTTGAGTCAGGGGGTTGATAAATTCCTCCTGCTTGATTCTCGGGTCTTTGGCATACTCAAGTACTCCACGTACGCTCCGTTCGCCAAATCGCATGAGGCCTTGCCCGTGAAAAGGGGAGTCTTGGCATCCCTTGACTCGGGCTGGTGAAATAGCCCTCTTCCTTCGGCATGGCTCAGGTTTTGATTACTCTGTTTGTTATGATAATTTTTGTCACAATTATGTCTCCAGTTCAAAAATGAATATTTGGTTTTTTAAACACACTTCTGAGGCTCTATGAAAGCCATGGTGCTCGCAGCTGGATTGGGAACTCGGCTTCGTCCTTTGACAGATTCCATCCCTAAAACTTTGTTGCCTCTTGGCTCATATCCGTTGTTGGTATGGAACCTTTTACTCTTAAGGAAGCATGGCGTTACGGACATTGTTATCAACTTGCATCACCGGAGTGATCAAATCCGTCAGGCGATTGGTTCGGGTGCCCAGTATGGTCTTCAGGTGACCTATTCACCTGAGCCTGTCTTATTGGGGACGGGAGGTGGCATAAAGAAAGCGGAAGCACATTTTCAAGGCGAACCTTTTCTTGTGCTCAACGGGGACACTATCGTGGATTTGGATCTAGCGGACATGATAGCCTGTCATCATCGGAATCAGGCCATCGCGACGATGGCGCTCCGTGATGACCAGGATGTGGATCGTTGGGGGGCGATCGAATTGAATGATCATGATCATGTGTTGAGGATCAACGGCAAAGGATCTACAAAAGGAGGCTCACGACGGGTAGCAAGCCGACGCATGTTTGCGGGCGTACATGTGCTCGACCCTTTACTCTTACGCGATGTGCCACCAGGGGTGTTTTCCTCTATTATTGATGCGTATGAGGCGTGGCTTGAGCGAGATGCCATCGTGGCGGGTTATGTGTTTTCAGGATATTGGACAGACGTGGGTACGCCCGAACGGTATGAGCAGGTGCAGCAAGACCTGGCTGCCGGCCATCTCCATTCACCGTCTCTGGTTCCGTAGAGCTGATGGGGTAGCCCACAAATCTCTCAATTTGCACAAGTTTCCGGGTACAATGATTGAGTTGTTGGATACCGTGTGATGCGCGTATGCTCACTCTATGAGTACTGATTCCCCAGACAAGCCTCCCTCATCTGATCCTGCCATTCCTCGCGAGACCTTGCGCGGTCAGGTCCGAACGCTTCAACAGCACTTGCACCATTTAGAACAGCAATTAGTCTCAGGCTCCGCTTCTGAGCGCCAACAGGTGGCGTCAGTTTTGGACCAGATGATGACTGTGTTCCAGCCGTTGGTTACATCGCTTCCAACGAGTGAGCCCGTTCCCCTTCGCCCCATCTCTGGCACTCCGATCACCAGTGGTGATGTGCGGACGGATTCAGCGTTTCCAGATCGACGCGATTTCATCGTACGGGGGCATTTGATCACGGATGTGCATGGCACCATTCAATTGGCTGATCGTGCGATGGCGGAACTCCTGCATTGTCCCCAAGCGCAACTCCTGGGTGAGCGATTTCAAGATCTGTTTGCGGATGATGTGTCCGATGGTCTTTCCGGGTATCTCCAAAAAATTGAGCAGGGTGAACCAGGGCTTGAATGGGACATGTCCCTATCGTCTAAGCATGGTCCGGCCTTTTCGGCTCTCATAACCCTGACGGCCATCAAGGCTCCGGATGAGTCGATTGCGTCCGTGCATTGGCTCATTCAAGATGTGACGGCGCATCGGCGTGCCATCGCGGCTGACACGTTGTTGCAATCGTTAGGTGCACAGATTCTTGCGGGTTTGACCTTTAGACAACTCAGTGAACTCATTTGCGATCGGCTCGTGCAGACGTTTGGGTACCCTCTGGTTTGGATTGGTGTGCAAAACGCTCAGGGTGTTTTTGAAATTGTCAGTTCGGCTGGTACATCTGTGCCGTACCTTGATGGGGTTGATTCTCTGGCAACCCTGGAAGATTTTCAGATCTTGGGTCGGGTGATGACATCTAGGAACGCGAGCCTCCTCTCGGAGCATCGTTCAGAATGGGGTATTTGGGGAGAGCGGATGAAGTCCTTTGGTTTGGAGTCTGGTCTCTGTGTGCCACTGTGTTCGGAGCGTGCGGAACTGGGTGTGCTCATGGTGGTGGCTTCTACGCCTGATGCTTTTGGGCCGGTGGTGGTGTCCTGGTTTGAGCAGTTGGGGGCTCAACTCGCTGTGAGTTTATCCATGGTGAAGCAGTACGAACAGTTGCGTGTACGGGATGCGGCTATCGCCTCGGCTGAGCATGCGGTGTTTATTACTGATCCCCATGGGTGCATTGAATGGGTCAATGATGCCTATACACGACTCACTGGAGTGGCTGCTTCTGAGTTGATTGGGGACGTTCCTTCTTTTCTGCAATCGGGTGTCTTTCATCTTGCGGCCCAAGATGCCAATCGATGTAACACACCAGGTCAATATTGGAATCAAGAATTGGATATCCAACATACGGATGGTCGTTCATTTACTGTGGAACAGATTGTGACGCCTTTACGAGATGAAAAGGGAACGGTGACGCATTTTGTGGCCATTCATCACGACATTACCACACGGAAAGAATCTGAAGCTCACATTTATCATTTGGCACACTATGATTCACTAACAGATCTTCCTAATCGAGTGATGTTTCATGATCGCTTAAGACAGGCGTTGGCGCAGGCGCGTCGCTATGGCCATACCGTGGCCGTGATGTTTTTAGATCTGGATCGCTTCAAATCCATTAATGATGGACTTGGTCATGATTGCGGTGACGAGCTGTTACGCAGGGTGGCTCAGCGGTTGACGCGGTGCGTGCGAGAGACTGATACCGTGGCTCGGTTAAGCGGGGATGAGTTCGCCATTATTCTCCAAGACTTAGAGCGAGGCCAAGATTCGGGGCATGTCGCCCAAAAGGTCTTAGATGCCGTGTCGGAACGATTGCTATTGGGGGATCTCTCTGTTGCCACGAGCGCGAGCATTGGGATTGCGCTGTACCCAGTTGATGGGATGGATCCGGATGTGTTGCTGACCCGTGCTGATCGCGGGATGTATCGAGCTAAGGAGAAGGGCGGGAATTGTTATCAATTTGTTTCG
>JAYWMS010000019.1:0-3081 GCA_035873215.1 Nitrospirota bacterium
AACAAGATGGATTTGAGGATGTGCAACCAACGCTTTGCCGACATCCGGTCCACCAGGAACAAATTGGAGGACTCCATCTGGTAATCCTGCTTCTTTATAGAGCTGGTACAGGTGATATCCCATCATGGGGGACCGTTCAGATGGTTTAAAGATGACAGGGTTTCCCGTGACGAGAGCGGCAGACACCATGCCTGTTGGAATGGCCAATGAGAAATTCCATGGTGGGATGACAACGGCAATGCCGCGCGGACGCCATTCGAGATGATTTAATTCGCCTGGTTCCTGGCCTAGCCGTTGTGGAATGCCGAGTCGGCGCATTTGTCGGGCGTAGAATTCTAGAAAATCAATGGCCTCCGCGATATCGCCGTCGGCCTCGCGCCAGGGTTTGCCTGTTTCAAAAATTTCCCATGCAGCAAGATCATGTCGACGCTGACGCATCAGTTCAGCCACACGACACAAATAATCCGCCCGCGTGCTTGGGCTCGTGGTCCGCCAGTGATGGACCGCTTGCTGGGCCATGACGATAACAGGGTCAAGGTCGACTGGTGCGTAGCTTGGGATACGGGCGATCACGTCTTTAGGATGAGCGGGATTGGTCGAGACGAGCTCGTCCTTGAATGGACCGGAGTTGGGGGGCCGGGAAATAGTCACGGTCTGGCCGAGTTCCTTCTGCACGCGATCAATGGCTGCATTCATCGCCTGTCGAGCGGTATCCCGTGAAAAATCTGTATGGGGTTCATTTTTGAACAAGATACCGTTTCCAGAGTCCTGGGAGCTGTCTGCTGACGGTATTAGGTAAAATGCTGGTGGGGGGGCTAATAACACCTCAAGCGGTACTTCTTGGTTGCGTTGTTTCGAAATAAATGATTCATTCGACGTATTCTCCAAGAGGCGTCTTACGAGATAGGCCATCCCGGGGATCAGCTCTCCCACAGGGGTATAGACGCGCATCCGCCGCCCATATTTCACGACCGCATTCTGCAAGGTCTCGGCCATTCCATACAAAGATTGAAACTCATAACTCTGCGGTTGGTACTGCTTGGATTGCGCTACTGCTTCCGCGTGCGCCAGGCTACGTAAATTGTGTGTGCCAAAGGCCGGGCGGAAGCATGTCGGATGATTCAACAATTTGCTGCTTAAATACTCAAAATTCGCATCAGTCTCGGCTTTCTGTCGTAGGACGGGGATGGGCCAACCTCGTTGTTCATTCTGAACATTTTCCGCATCCCAATAAGCGCCTTTCACCAGTCGGATAGTCACAGGGGTCCCACGCTGTCCCACCCAATCCACCAATCGATCAAGTGTCAGATCTGCGTCACGCAAGTACGTTTGTAATGCGATGCCGGCGTACGCATAGTCTTGGTATTGAGGTTCGGAGAATATGCGCATGAAAATCTCGTATGTGAGATCTTTCAATTCAAATTGTTCCATGTCGACGGTTATGGCAGCGGGAAGCTGAGTCGCCAGGTCCAGAATAGGGCGAAAGCGATTTGCCACGCCTTGGTAGCTACCTTCCGGGTCGGCAGGATCAAGTTGGGAGAAGAGCGCCGAAATCTTGATGGAGAGATTGACCCGTGGGAGTAGACCCAGATGATCATGTTCCAACAGTGGACGTGTTGGCCATTTCGATGCATGTTCGTGATAGATACGGAGAGCCTCGAGGCACCGATCACGATAGAGATCGGCCTCTGATTCGCTGACTGTCGCTTCACCGAGTAGATCGACTGAAGATGCTCGGCCGCCTTTCCACAGTTTGCCCAGGACCGGCATGGCGTTTTTCATGGAATCGCCAGCCATAAACGTGTGCGCCATGCGCATGAATTGGCGTCTCAGTACAATAGCACCCATGTGAGCACCGATCCATGAGGATGGCAATTTTTGAAGCGACCATTTGAGGGGTTGCGGGAGAATGGGTGTGCCGCCAAAATATTCGGCAAGCAATCGAGTAAATTGTTCATCGGTCTTCAGTGTTGGTAGCACATCGACGAAACGAAAGAGCTGGACTTTAAAATCCTCATCTCGCATGCCCCAGTCCATGAGCAACTCATTCCACCACCGTTGGCTGAGAATCGAGGAGGTGCTCGTGTTCGAATGCTTGGCCAACGTCTGGCCGATGTGCTGAATGGATGGTTCGAGGAGTTCTTCGGTGATCATAGGTACACTCTACTATTTTATTGTACTCCTTAAGACGGCGTTAGAAAATGTCTCGGTCCGACAGAACAATTAAAAAGTCTGGCGCCGGTCATCCCCGTGTTGGCTTGAAGGTATGATCGTCATTAAAGAGACTTTTATATATATGACTATCTCGGTAAAACAGGAGAGAGAATACAGGGCTCAATTTTTGTTTGATAAGGCAGATGTTGAAGGGCTGTGAAAGGATTCAATCAGGGGGAAGAGTATAGAATGTATGCCTGTATTACCCGATCCTTGTATTCATGAATAGGGATCCCGATCGTCAAGAAGTCTTATCGGTCTTTGCAGGGTGCTATGCGTCTACCCGAGATGTTTCCGTTGGGACCCAAATTATTCACAAAGGTTCCTGACAACATCCGGTCCTTTTCGCTAAGCAGAAGGCTCTCTTCCTGAATAATCCCGTTTGGGAATTCCCACCTGATGTAGACGGTATCCCCTTGTACTTGGATCTTGGCAGGTTGTGGGTCCATGCGGTCATATTGGGACGGGGGTGGATAGACCATGATCGTCTTGTGGTCTCCGTGATTCTGGTGGTTGTGAATCAGCCATTGCCAGGTGCCGCATAAACGAGCTAAGCCCTGTCGTTCATGTTGCTGAGTTTTCCATGCCTGTATTTGCTTCCATGTTTCCCAAGCCCCACGCTCACTTTGTACCTGTAACTGAAGCAACGAAACTTCCAAATGGGCTTTAGAAATTGGAATAACCTGTTGCTGCAAGAATCGGCCGATAAGGGCTTTTTTGTTCTCGACGCTTTTTGACCGCGATTGATTATTTTGGAACGAATCAGTGTTCCAATAAGATTTCAATCGCCGAAGAATGCCTGAGGGGCCTTCTTGTTCCGCCACCGTCAACCAGGATGAATCGGAACTTGTCCAATCAGGATATGTT
>JAYWMS010000067.1:0-4086 GCA_035873215.1 Nitrospirota bacterium
GACTCGGATCCAAAATCCCCTTAAATAGGAGGGGTGGGAAAAACATGGTGAGCCGCGTGGGACTCGAACCCACGGCCCTCGCCTTAAAAGGGCGATGCTCTACCAACTGAGCTAGCGGCCCACCGGGGATCGATGCTAACAACCGTCTTTCTGCTTGTCAAAGGGTTGTTGAAAAAGTCCGCCAGCGGCGTTCTCGGCCCGTTGTCGTGCTCACGTACTCGGTGTACGCTCCGCTTCCCAACGGCCCTGCGGCCTTGCTGGACGAGCCTTCCTTCGACACAGCTCCGGACAGGTTTTGAACAACCCTTGTTCATCCTGAACATTGAGCAAATATGTTTTTGGTAAACCATTTGAAATTTTTTTGAGTAAATCAACAGACCCACAAACTAAGGACGGTCAACGATTACGCACTGATTTTTGGAGGTTTGATACGCGAACGGGTTTGGGTCATGGGATTCTTGACGACGATGGTATGTTCTCGATGAGAACCGGTTGAAATGATATCAACCGGACATTCGGCAATTTCCGCGATTCGCGCGACATACCGCTTGGCTTCCTTCGGCAGATCCTTATACGTCGTCACACCCGTGGTGGAAGTCTTCCAACCAGGATGCAGCTCATACACCGGCGTACACTTGGATAACGTCTCCAAATCTGCAGGCATGTCTCGATAGAGCTTTCCTTTAAACCGATACCCCATGGCAATTTTTAGTTCTTTGGTCCCATCCAAGACATCCAATTTGGTCACAGCCAACGATGTGCATCCATTCACGCGCACGGCATAGCGCAACACCACAGCATCAAGCCACCCACATCGACGTGCCCGACCTGTGGTGGCCCCAAATTCATGACCGCGCTCCTGAAGCCCCAGACCAATGGCATCCGACAACTCTGTCGGAAATGGCCCACTTCCCACGCGAGTGGCATAGGCCTTCGTGACTCCCAATACCGCATCAATTTTTGTCGGCCCCACTCCCGTTCCCACGCACGCACCCCCCGCACAGGAAGGGGATGATGTCACGAAGGGATACGTGCCGAGATCGACATCTAAATGGGTGCCTTGGGCACCTTCAAATAACACGCTTAGCCCACTCTCGATCGCTTTATGGATGAGTAACGAATCGTCGGCAACGTGTCGACGGAGTCTTTCACCGTACCGCAGGTACTCTTCACATATTTTCCCCGCTGAAAACCCTTTACTCTTATACACATGGCGCAGGAAGCTGTTAATTTCAACAAGATTGTCTTCCACCTTTTGACGGAAGGTATCCGGATCAAGCAAATCACCCACACGAATACCAATCCGCGCCATTTTATCTACGTAGGCAGGACCAATACCCTTGCCCGTCGTGCCAATGCGCCTCGCACCCCTGGCCTGTTCCGCTGCTTTATCGATGGCTTTGTGATAGGGCATGATGATGTGCGCGCGTTGACTGATCAAGAAGTTTTTCCCCGCCTTAATACCCTGCTTCTGCAAGACATCCAATTCCCCAATGAGAGCCCCTGGATCAATGACCACCCCATTCCCAAGAATGCATTGCTTTCCCCGAGATAAAATCCCCGATGGAATGAGGTGAAACACATACGTCCCCTTTTTGGTCACCACCGTATGGCCCGCATTTGAACCACCCTGAAAGCGAACGATGACATCGGCATCGTGGGCCAAGATATCGACAATCTTTCCTTTGCCTTCATCACCCCACTGAGAACCTACTACCACGAGATTGGCCATGAACCGTGCTACCCTTGGAAAAAGGTCATAAAAATGGCCCTGAGACACAACAGGTCAGGGCCAACCGTCGGATGGTATGCCTGTCGAATAAGATTTGTCAACAGAAGTGGGCTGTTGAAAAAGCATGTCCTGAGTCTAGCCGAAGGGTCCGCCAGCGGCGGACTCGCCCCTTTGGGAATGTTGAAAAAAGCCGCCAGCGGCGTATTCGCCCTTTTGCCGTGCTCACGTACTGAGAGTACGCTCCGCGCGCTAAAAGGGCTGCGGCCTTGCCTGTGGATGAGCGCGTCTTGGCGCGCTTGGGAGGGGCGGGTCAGACAACGAACTTTATTTGAACATTCCCTCCCATTGACGATGCTTGGCTCATCTGAAGCGTGTATTGGCTATTGGAGTGAGATATTCAACAGGCCCATTTAGGGAGTGCTACCCTATTGGGAATTTTTTGACATAGACAACAGAACCAGAATGGCAGTGTCTTTAATGATAGCTTTCGAGATCGGATGGAAATTTTTGGCACTCTACTTCTTCCTTAAAACGGCGAAGCGCTTGCAGGGCATCTGCTTTCAAGTGCGCGTACGGTTTCACAAACTTCGGGACGAAATCATCGAATAGCCCTAACAAGTCATAGAGTACCAACACTTGGCCATCGCAATGAGGACCAGCGCCAATCCCAATGGTAGGAATAGATACTGCCTGGGTGATGGATTTGGCTACTTCGACAGGAACAGCCTCAAGGACAATTGAAAAGGCACCAGCCTGCTCCAACACCTTTGCATCAGATAGCAGCGCATCAGCTTGGCTGTCATCCTTTCCTTGCACCTTATACCCACCATATTGATGGAGAGATTGCGGCGTCATTCCAATATGAGCCATGACGGGAATACCGATCTGAGTCAATGAGGCAACTCGATCAGCTATTACCTGCCCACCCTCCAGTTTCACGGCATGTGCCCCGGCTTGAATGAATTGCCCGGCATTGCGCACCGCGTCTGCCACGCTCACCTGATAAGAAAGAAATGGCATATCCCCAATGACCAAGGATTGTTTCCGCGCACGCGTCACCAAGCGAGTATGGTACAGCATTTCTTCCATGGTGACCGACAAGGTATCCGGCTTACCCTGAACTACCACCCCCAACGAATCCCCCACCAGAATCGCCTCAATTCCCGCTTGTTCGACGATTCCCGTAAAGAGGGCATCGTACGCCGTGACCACGGCCAATTTTTTCCCACTGTGCTTCCGCTGTCGAAATTCGGGAATATTCATGAGCGCACCTCTACCCTTGCTCCCGACTCACCATAGGCAGGTGCTGAAAAATCTCGCAAGCGGCGTTCTCGCTCCTTTGTCGTGCTCACGTACTTACCTTGTACGCTCCACGCGCCAAAGCAGCTGCGGCCTTGCTGGACGGGACTTTTTGAGCACCCCCCTCATTTTCCATTAGGCAATAAGGTTGTTCCCGTACGGCCAAGTATGAGAAATTTTTGCATTATTCAACAACCTCCATAATGCCACGTTAGAAGCCGCGGTCTTTAGACTGTTCAAAGACCGCCTTTATCATCTACTTTCAGCCGCTCGTTTTGCCGCTTCCACTGTGTTGGTCAATAACATGGCTATCGTCATAGGTCCCACGCCACCGGGAACCGGTGTAATCCACCCGGCCCGCTCACAGACTTGCTCGAAATCCACATCACCTACCAGGCGCCCGTCGTCCAATCGATTGATCCCGACATCGATCACGATGGCTCCATCTTTCACCATGTCTTGGGTCACAAATTTCGCCCTCCCTATTGCAGCCACAACCACATCGGCTTCTCGGCAGAGAGCCGGCAGATCTTTGGTTCGCGAATGACACATCGTCACCGTCGCATGTTGATGCAACAGCAACATCGCCACCGGTTTACCTACGATATTACTGCGACCCAGGACCACGGCTCGTTTTCCCGATAACGATTGTCCCGTCGACTCGATCATCCGGATCACGCCTTTTGGCGTACAGGGAACAAATACTGGATGGCCTTCTACGAGTCGGCCGATGTTGTACGGATGGAAGCCGTCAGCGTCTTTTTCTGGAGAAACCGCATTTAGGATTACTTGACTATCGATATGCGACGGCAATGGTAATTGCACCAAAATGCCATGAATTTTGGGGTTGGCATTTAACCGATCAATGAGCGACAACAAGTCCACTTGGGATGTGCTAGCCGGCAATGCACAATCCTCGACATACAATCCGGCAGTATCACAAGCTTTTTTCTTGTTCCGAACATACACCGCCGAGGCAGGATCTTCTCCCACGAGCACCACAGCTAACCCAGGACGAATGCCTGTCTGCTTCGTCAATGAGACCAAGATCGGAA
>JAYWMS010000089.1:0-3337 GCA_035873215.1 Nitrospirota bacterium
GCCCAACCGATGGATATGACATTCATTTACAAGCCCCGCATATGATGGCTGATGGAACCGTTGGTGGTCCCTACCATCATTATTGCAAAGGGATCTCGGATGAGGTGCTGCAATGTCAGCTCTATGAATCCACCGATGCGAACGCCAAACTTGTCGCCATTGAATATTTTATTGCGAAAGATCTTGTCAGGAAAAATGTCCCTTTAATCCAATGGAATAGGGCCTTTCATGATCACCAAGTTGAAATTGATACCGGGCGGGTTCAAATTCTAGATATTGATGATCCGGCCAAAGTCAAAGCCATTGCAGAAGCCGCTGGGAAAACCGATGGGGTCCTTTTCCACCTTTGGGATAAGGATAAAGTGGTGCCAGACGGGACAGTCTCGACGCCCACATCACTTGGTCACGTCTTCCGAACAGAATAACGAAACATGACCGGGAGAGCGTTCTTCCGCTCTCCCGGTGTTCTCGCCCCTATTCATCATAGACAAGGAGTGCGTCTCATGCCTTGGAAAAGAGGAATGCTATGGGTGTGGTGTCTCTTGTTTCAGAGCCTTTTACCTTTCGCCAGTGAAGCCGCTGATTCTGAAGTGTTGAAGGCAAGAGTACCTCAAGGCCAAATGGCCGAAGCGCGATCCTGGCAGAATCCGGTTCCCTCAACGCCGGAAAATATTGAGGAAGGGAAAAAGATTTTTCATGGAAAGGCCTTTTGTGTGACATGCCATGGGCGTGACGGAAAAGGCCTCGGTAAGATTCCGGGGTTAGTGGGAAAACTGCCGCGCAACTTTACAGACAAGACATGGCAGGCTGCCCGAACAGATGGAGAACTGTTCTGGATCTTGAAAAACGGCAGTCCTGGAACTGCTATGGCCTCCTTTATTCCATTGGTGCTCACGGAAGAAGAAGCCTGGCATGTGCTCCTGTATGTTCGAGCGTTTGAGAAGAAGTAGTTCAATCGCAATGGGTTGTTTCTTGGTTGCACCGACAGAAGGATTGCTCATTCCTCAGCTTCAAATTGAACTCGCTAAAGAATCGATGAGTAATGAAATGTATCCTCATGAAGCCGCCTCCTTTTCTTTTGATCGTCATCGGTCTCTTGAGTCCATGGTGGAGCGGGTTCGCGGAATCCGCGAACGCTGAATGGACGGTCAACATGGAAGGGGCCGTCTTTTATACAGATGATGTGGGCCTCTTTTCTTCCTCACGCCGATTGTCGTTGCAGGAGGACCCAACACAACCGGTGGTCGATGTGACCGATCAGGGAGAAGATGTCGTATTTGAACCTATCTTCACGATCGGCAAGACTTTTTCCTCTAGGGTTGGAGAAACCGCTATCTTGTTTCGTGGGCAGGGTTTTGTGTTTGCCGACCATTCTCGTTTTAGCCATGGAACATTCGGGATCAGACTTGAACAGACGTTTCCCTCCGAGACGATGGTAGGCCTGCGTTATCACTATGGCCCCAATTTGTTCTTGGGGAATAATGAGGACCGTCGATCTGGGAGTGAAAATCTGGTTGAGGAACGGGTGACCACTCACTTCTTGGCTGGGACGATTGAGCGAGAAGTTGTGGGGGATGTCCGCCTCCGCGTGTTAGGACGCTATGGATTACGTCTGTACAACGAGGCCTTTGCACAACGAGATACTCACTTTTGGACGGTTGGGCCCCACATGGAGTGGGAAATACGGCCGGGAATTGAATTAACGGTGGGCTATCATTTTGAACGGGGACTTGCGGACGGACGCAATCAACCTGAATTTCACGATGATGTTTCATACATCAATCACTATGTATCCACGGAACTCGAAGTTGGCCTCTGTGCAAAAACCACCGTAGAATTGGCCCTTCATTATGAACAGAATGATTTTACGAGTAATTTAAAGGAGGATGAGCGGAAGGGAGCCACCGAGGATGTGTTGCAAGGTGATGTGGAGATTCGTCACCGGATATCAGATGCCCTCGAAGTGAATGTGGGATTCCAACGATCACAGCGAAAAGCGAGTTTTGAGCCTCGCACGATCATTGATGTGAATGTGTGGATAGGTGGAGCGTATCAATTCTGAATTGCTAAAAAGGTAATATGGGGAGGTTTCTTATGATTTTTGAACAACTGAATCCCGGTGCATGTCGGACCTATTTGATAGGAGATGATAGGAGTCAACAGGCCATTCTGGTTGATCCGGTGTTGGAGCACGTACAAGAATATTTAACGGTTTTGGACAAGAAAAAACTCACACTGACCCATGTCATAGACACCCACACACATGCCGACCATATTTCCGGAGCTGCTTCTCTGAAGGATCAAGCGGGTTGTGAATATGTGATGCATGCTATCGCTCCTGCGCGGTGCGTGACCTTCCATTTAACGGATGGATTTGAGTGCCATCTTGGGAACAACCGGGTGAAAGTTTTAACAACCCCTGGGCATACCAAAGACAGCATTACCCTCATATTTTCTGACAGAATCCTGACAGGTGACGTGCTTTTCTTGGAAGATGCGGGAGCTGGAAGAGATGATCTTCCTGGCGGCGACGCAGGAGAGCATTGGGAAAGTTTGCAACGTATCCTAGAGTTGCCGGAACATTTGATGGTCTACCCTGCGCACGAGTATCGTAACAGACAACCTTCTACCATCAAGGACCAGAAGGCTCGAAACCCTGTTTGCCAACCCCGCACAAAGAAAGCGTACATTGAGTACCTAGAAGGTTTGCAGCTAGGCCCAGCTGACTGGATGAAAGACGTGCTGCAGGCCAATTACGCGTGTGCGCGTGACCCTAAGGCTGCGTGGATTCCCGTGGATGTTCCGGCGTGTGAAGTCAGAGGAACGTTAGAACGGGGAACCAATGATCAACAAGTCGCGGCGATCCCTGTCGATGAAGTGAGGCGAAAGCTACAAAGCGGAGAACGCCCTATCATTCTAGACGTGAGGAATCCTGACGAATTAACCGGGGAACTTGGCCAAATTCCAAATGTGTTGAATATCCCGGTGAGCGATCTTACGCATAGGTTGGGAGAGTTAGAATCAATGAAGGAGAAAGAAATCGTCACCGTTTGCAAAGGCGGGGGGCGAGCACACACCGCTGCTCAGATTCTCATGCAAGCCGGGTTCACTGACGTTCATGTGATGATGGGAGGAATGCTGGCGTGGAAGTTGGGACGGAAGTAAGCGAATCATACGTTCAGTGTCGTTCCGGATGCGTTCTTGGTAGAGGGGAGGTTATGAATATTCAACAAACCATCTATTGTGTTGGCCTCAATGGTTTCATGTGTTTAATGGTCCTTTCTAATTTTGTAGTATTAGCATAATGGTAAATGAAAATTCATGGAGGAAAACATGG
>JAYWMS010000204.1:0-4220 GCA_035873215.1 Nitrospirota bacterium
CAGATATTTGTGCCGCCACGAGTTGTAAGTTATGTACTCAATTTTGTCCTGAGGCCAATACGATTCTTTACAATACCGAGGCGGGAAAAGATAGAGGTCTGAAGTATGGATCAGCCTATGTGGCGGTGGATCGTTGTAAGGGCTGCGCTCAATGTGTCTGGGTGTGTGACAATATGGCCAAACATAATGCCATCAAAATGGAAATGATTGACCAGATTGGTGACCAAGCATTGACGGAAAATTTGACGTATTCTGAAAAGAACTGTACTGCCGTGTTAGCCAGTCCGGTTCGCGGGTAGGTTGTGACGTCAATAAACCATTCTTTCCCGACCTAATGATTGGAGCAAACACGTGGGAGCAACTGAGTTAGAAAGAATTGTTGAGCCAGGCCCGGCTGGGTTTCATCCTCCATCAGCCGCTGAATTGGGTGTTCTCCCTCCAAAAACAGACTATGGTCTGACTTTTGGTAATGAGGTTCCAGAAGTTAAAGCCCTGGAAGAAATGGCAAAGGCCATGTTCACCAGAAAAAACGCCACCATTTTTCCAGGCCCACTCGTATTATGGAATTGGAATGATCATGCAGCTGATAAGGCGAAAGCCGTCCTTGAGTTAGCAGCACAAATCCCAGAAGTCTTAATGATTCCAATGCCCGATTATCGTCCTAAATATCCGAAAATTGAACCAGAGGAAGTGATTAACCCAAACCATCCGAATCTCACGATTTGGGGTAATAAAATTGAGGTATGTATTTTTATTGGGGTTCACTGCCATTATGCCAATTTGACCTTGAAAATGATTCGTGCTGGTACGAATTGTTGGACATCGGCGATTTGTGCTGAACAAGGTCATGAAGATGCGATGTTCACTATCAGAGATTCGGATGCGACAAAAATTCGCATGGCTGCCCAAGTGTTTAAGCGAGTGCGTGAAGAAATGGGCATCGCCTTGCCGGAGAGCGGTGAAAATATTCGATTTACGGGATTTCAATCTTTGGTGCATGACGGGAAAACTCATACAAACCCCTTGGATATTGGAATGGGGAACGAGGGAACCGCGAGCGCCTCTGCCTTTGGCCATAAGGCCGATGCTATGCAGCGAGAAGGTTGATTTTTTTGATCAATGTCGTCCTTTCATTCAGAAAGGATTGTATCCACCCATAAAGGGGTTAAGCCATGAGTGATTCATTAGAGAGTGAAGTGAAAACCAATCCACAAGGCGACCCAATTACGAGCGCAGCACCAGATCCTTCCTCAGCTCCTGCCACTCAAGGGGAGAAAAAAGATCCTCATGCCGCTGCGAAACTGCAAAAAGTTGTCACCCCGGAATACATGTTTCACGAAGCTCCCCGGGAAAGAGAGTTTATCACTGGCAGTGAGGCCGCAAAAGAGGCCGTTCGTCGGTCCAACGTTGATATGTCGATTGCCTACCCGATTACCCCACAAAGTGAAACCCTGCAACTTATTGGGGTGTTATATGGAGAAGGGTATGTGAAGGAATTTTATCGTGGCGAAGAAGAATATGGGGTAATGTCAGCAATGGCTGGGGGGTCTCGTGCTGGGGTTCGTTGTTTTACTGCAACGGCAGGTCCTGGAACGCTTCGAGGGTTGGAGCCCATTGCTTCTTGGCCAGGACATCGGTTGCCTGCAGTGGCGATGTTTACCTGCCGTGTGGTGAATGCTCCATTAGCCATTCAACCGGACAATATTGAAATTTCTTACCTGTTAAATTGCGGGATGATCGTGTGGCATGCGGAGAATCAACAAGATCTGTTTGATTACATCATGAAGGCATTTATCATTAGCGAAAAAAATGATGTGACTCTGCCTGTGGGAGTCTGCTGCGATGGGTTTTTCGTGACTCATGCTCGTGGATACTGTTCGATGCAGGATAAAGGAATCAAATTACCTGGTCGTGAGGCGTGGCGAGGAGCCGTGCCGGTACTGGATGCTGAAAATCCTCCAGCCCGACTGTCGCGCGATGCCCCTGTTCAAAAGTCAAACTTCATGGCCTATAACATCCATGCCGTGTGGCAGCAAGAAGTGTGGGCCGCGGTTGAGCGCTCGCGAAAATACATTGAGGAGTATATGGATGGGCTTGTTGAAGCACAGAACGTTGAAGGCGCTGATGTACTTCTTATTGCTTCAGGTAGCATGGCGGGCCAATGCCGTGAAGCCATTCGTTTGTGTGATGAAAAAGGGATTCAAGCCGGTCTCATTAAAGTTAGATCGTTGAGACCCTTTCCCACGAAAGAACTTCGAAAGTTGTGCGGTAAAGCCAAACTGATAGTGGTGCCAGAATTTAATTATGTCGGTTGGTTGGCTAAGGAGGTAGCCACTGCCATTTATGGGTACTCCAAAGCCAAAATCGTCGGAGGCCCCCATGTGTATGGTGGGATGTCCATGCCTGTCGAAATGATATTTGATGAGATCGAATGTGGGCTCTCTGGAAAGAAATCATCGACAGTTCCGTCTTCAGCCATTATGGGAACAGAGGTTGATCCTGAAGCGGTGGCCCATTTTATGCAAAACATATAGGGTCGAAGACAATCCTACCCATTGATTGTCGGATTGATATTCGGATAATCAGGAGCCCGCTTCCTCATATGGGGAAGCGGGCTTTTTCTTTTGCCAGTGAATGGACAAGGCATCTTAGGTCTTGATCCTCTTTGTCCGATGATCCTATTGTGCTGCAAGGGAACGAGATTCTCGAGAGTGAGAATCTCGCAAGGCATAGGCACGAGTTCGCTTTAAGGCGAAAATCCTATCCTAAATAGATGAAAATTCTTGTAGCCAATGACGATGGCATTGATTCACTTGGAATACGTGAATTAGCCAAAGCATTGAAGGAATTGGGTGATGTGTGGGTTGTTGCCCCGGAGCGTCAGCAAAATGCCGTGGGACGAGCCCTGACCCTCCACAAACCTCTTAGGATCAACCATGTCGGGCGTCAGATGTTTTCCGTGAACGGCACACCTGGGGACTGCATTATACTCGGAGTTGAGCAAGTGCTCAAAGGACAACTGCCCAATCTCGTCGTCTCAGGAATCAATAAAGGACTGAACGTTGGCGATGATGTGACAAATTCCGGGACGGTCGCTGCAGCCATGGAGGCGTCGATTCGAGGCATTCCGTCCATGGCGGTGTCATTGGATGGGACAGGGCGCTATCGTTTTCGGATGGCTGCGACTGTCGCAATGTCAATCGCAAGAATGGTCGCGAGTCACGGCTTGCCCGATGATACATTGCTGAATGTGAATGTCCCTGATGTGGCGCTGGGTTCGATCGCGGGTGTGCGATGCACGACGCTGAGCAGACGGCGATACCGAAACCCAGTAGTGGAGAAAATAGACCCGCGCGGAGGAAAGTATTATTGGATTGCCGGTGAGCAAGTATCCTGGAATCGAAGCAAGCATTCGGATGTGGAAGCCGTGTCGAAGAATTTTGTCTCACTGACACCCCTCCATTTTGATATGACGCAATATCCCGCCTTGCCGAAGCTGAAGGCTTGGGAGCGAACCTTGAATACGCGCGTCCGCAAACTCCGTGGAGAAACTTGACTCGCGCGGTGATGGTCAAGAATTAACGGAAAAGTGGTCTTGGGAATAGTAGAGTAGGGGAATTTCGTTTCATGGTGAAAGAACTTTATCAATGGATGCTTTCCTGGTCGGATTCTGAATATGCCATACCGGCCCTTTTTCTGCTTGCCTTTGCAGAGTCTGCATTTTTCCCACTGCCACCCGACGTGTTAGTGATGGCATTGACCCTCGGGAATCCCTCGTGGGGAATGTATTATGCAGCGGTGAGCACGGTCGGGTCGGTCCTCGGCGGAATGTTTGGGTATGCGATTGGCTGGTATGGAGGCCGGCCGATCTTGCTAAAGTTTATGGGGCAAGAGCGCGTTGCAGCCATTCACGCCACATTTCAAAAATATGAAGGCTGGGCTATTCTCATTGCAGGATTTACGCCGATTCCGTATAAGGTCTTTACCGTTGGTGCGGGAGCATTCTACGTAAATTTCAAAGTCTTCGTGGTGGCTTCGCTGATCAGTCGTGGTGCCAGGTTTTTCCTCGTAGCCGGGACAATGCAACTTTTTGGCCCATGGGTACAAGAGTTGATTGAACAATATTTCAACCTCTTCTCTATTCTCTTTGTAGTCTTGTGTGCCCTGGGGATTTGGATAGTCAAGCTTCTAGCAAAAAAAAAGGTTGATTCTCGGGAACT
>JAYWMS010000259.1:0-3316 GCA_035873215.1 Nitrospirota bacterium
GCAGGTGGTGGACTGCCAAGTGATGTGCGACAAAATTGCGGCAGCGGTTTCGGCGAAACACGATCCCGATTTGCTGATTATTGCCAGAACCGACGCGCGTGCGGTCGAGGGGATCGAAGGTGCGATTGAGCGGGCCAAGGCCTATCAGGACGCGGGAGCTGATGCCATATTTCCCGAGGCACTTGAGTCTGTGGAAGATTTTGAGAGGTTTGCCAGGAGTTTTAAGAACTCCCGCATCCCACTCATTGCGAACATGACGGAATGGGGAAAGACTCCCTTGCTCTCCGTCAACGAATTTTCTCAGTTGGGTTATCGAATCGTTCTGTTCCCCATGACGATGTTTCGCCTGATGGCAAAGTCGATGGAAATGGGGCTCATGGAATTACAGTCACAAGGAACGCAAAAGGAGCTTTTAGATCTGATGCAGCCTCGGAGTGAGTTGTACAGAGTGCTTCGTTATGAGGCCTACAACGACGTGGATGGTGTGAGGGAGCATTGAAAAATAGTGAAGGGTAATGAGTGAAGGGCTATGGGTAAAACGGGACTCGCAGAAAAACGAAATGTGCGATACAAAATACGAACGACGGATTAAAGGGGCACCGGATCACGTCCGAGTATATCCCCTAATTGCGGAATCCGGGTTGAATGGTACCAAAAAATAAGGTAGGTGTTTCATGTTGATGACCAGTCAAAACTCTGGCCTTGAAGGCATGGTGGCAGGCGAAAGCGCTATTTGCTCCATAGATGAAGAAAAAAGCGAGTTGCTGTATCGAGGCTATTTAGCCGAAGAACTATCTGAGCACGCGACGTTCGAAGAAGTAGCCTATTTGCTGCTCAAGGGAGAACTCCCTTCCTCGCAGGCGTTGGAAGAGTGGAAAGAGGAGTTATTCAAGGCCTCAATCCTTCCTGACCTCATATTCCAGTTGTCAAAGATGCTTCCACAGGATGCTCATCCTATGGATACTCTTCGCACGGGAGTGTCCTTGCTGGGAATGGTCGATCCTGAAGCGACCAATTCATCTTATGACGCGAATATTCAAAAAACGATTAAATTGCTTGCGCAAGGGCCACTGTTGGTGTCCATGGCTTCTCGACTGAATGAGCAGAAACACCCGTTTCAGTTAATTAAAAATCAATCGTTCGCGGAAAACCTGTTGTTTTTTCTCACCGGAGATCGTGAGGCTGCTCATGCCCGCGAATTGGATATCTCCCTTATATTGTACGCAGAACATGAGCTGAATGCCTCAACGTTTACAGCACGGGTCACCGCCTCCACACTGGCGGATTTGTACGGTGCGGTGATGGCTGCCATTGCCGCGTTGAAGGGACCGTTGCACGGGGGGGCCAATGAAGCCGTTGCGCAGATGCTGACGAGAATTGGCAATCCTGGAAAGGCGAAAGATTGGGTGCTTTCAGCGCTCAAAAGCAAACAGCGGATTATGGGTTTCGGTCATCGGGTATTGAAACATGGTGATCCTCGTTCGGATGTCATGAAGCGGCGTGCAAAGGCACTGAGTGAGAAGCTGGGAAATTGGCATTGGTATAAGATGGCCGAACGCGTTGAACAAACGGTGCACGAGGAAAAAGGAATGCCTCCCAATATCGACTTTTATACTGCAGTGGTCTATTTGCTGCTGAAGATTCCGGTTCCAGCCTACACTCCCATTTTTGTCGTAAGCCGCATGTCAGGGTGGTGCGCACATATTACTGAGCAACAGATGAACAACCGAATCATCCGTCCACGGGCTACGTACACCGGGCCTCCTAAGCGGGAGTTTCTTCCGATTTCCTACCGCTGAACGGAGACAAAATCGCTGACGTACTCCATCCCAAAAGGAGACATTGGTTGCCCTGTAGGTTTTTGACAAGGCCAGAAGTTACAACCCTTTTCTATTGACCTTTACCTAGTTGAGCAAGGTGGTACAATTTAAGTTAAGCAAGATCTTATGTTTGGTAAAAAATCTTCTAGGTGGACTCCACAACGAAAAGGAGAGTCTTAACTCCTATCATGAAGGTAACACTCATTTGAAATTCAAAAGGGAGGGGTCCTCATGACGGACTTAGCTGAGATCATGCAAAAAACCATCAAATCCATTGCTGCTGACCAGGCTATCGTCAACGCAGCTCGTCGAATGCGAGATGAACGAATTGGATCGCTCCTCGTCGAAGAAAATGATGACTACGTGGGCATACTGACCGAGACCGATATTGTGCGGAAAGCGGCTGCCGAAGGAAAAGATCTTTCAACGCTTTCGGTCAAAAAATTGATGACGCAACCGCTTGTGAGCATAGAATCAACTAAGACGATTCGGGATGCCAACGAAATGATGGGTACCTGGGGGATTCGTCATTTGGTGGTATGTGAGGCCGGCAAAGTCGTTGGGATGGTCTCTATCCGGGATATTCTGAGGTACTTTAAAAGTTTCTCTGAGCCGGTTTACTCCGAACCGAATATTACCCAGGATTAGCTTCTCATAGAAGTCATGGGAAAATATTTTATAATCTTATTCCCTCCTCGTCCAACCCTGCATACGGTTTTCACACACACGAATTACTGCGCTCCCTGTCCCCACACACTGAAAAAAGATATCCAAAGACGGTACCGAAAAGTATTGACAAGCGTCATAAGGAGGCCTAACATTTGACATGCAACCAGGTATTTTTTTAGATGAAACTTTTTTCCTGGTTGTGATGTTCCCGGGTGGTGGTGTCGCTCGAATTTGAACGGGAGCAGGATACATTGACCTATCCTCCGCGGTGAAAGAGACCGCCGTCCTGCTCAAGAGAAAACCGGCACCAACACCAGCGAAGTGAAGGAAGCGCCCCGTTTTTTGGGGCGCTTCCTTTTTTATGCCCAAGACACCCCCCGTATGGGCGTTGTTCCAGAATTCACGAACGCAACCGGCGTATTGTCTGTTCAGGGTCGAATCTGGGGTCTGTTGACCATACCCTTCACGCATACCCATTCTGTGTAAACCGCGCCAAGGCATCCCGGATCGCCGTTTCCACAGAGCTTGGGGGGTACCTCAATTCGCGCAGGCCCTTCGAGCAATCGTACTGCTGCATCTGCTTGAGCATCTCCACGACAAAGGCAGGGACGAAAGGAGGCTTTCGTAAAATGGTCTTGGTGGCCCATTCCCCGAGTTTCGACCCCTGTTGAGCCACGAGAAACGGAACGGGAATCACAGGGGCCATCACCCCAGCCACCTTGGCGATGAGTGTGTTCAGGTCGTGCTGTGTGGTATTCCAGTTCCCGATGATGTACCGCTCCCCAACGCGCCGACGCTCTGCGGCTTTGATGAGGGCGCCCGCCACA
>JAYWMS010000260.1:0-3216 GCA_035873215.1 Nitrospirota bacterium
TGTACCTCCAAGCCATCCTATCGCCTCCTGACCACCTAGGACAGCTGGGGCTATATACAACATCAGCCGGTTCACGAACCCGCATCGTATAAAACTGGCATTGATTTCACTCCCGCCCTCAACCATTACGCTGGTGATACCCTTTTTCCCCAGAAGCTTTAGGCAAGCTGAAATGGATACAAGTTTTCCCTTTTGAGGAAGGACAATAACCTCTGCGCCTTTGGCACGGCATTGTTCAATCTTTTTACTGGTTGCTTGATGCGTTGTGAAGATCAGCGTGGGAAATCGATGCGTCTCTTGAAAAATACCTGCTGCAATGGGAGTTCGTAGGCGACTGTCCATGACAACACGAACAGGTTGGCGAACTGTGTTGGCGATGGTCTTTTGTTTGCCCACTCGTACCGTCAATTGGGGGTTATCTTTGAGGACCGTATTTATGCCGACCAAAATGGCATCGACCTGGCTTCGTAGGTGATGTACATGTTCACGCGCTTTAGGTCCGGTTATCCATTTAGACTCCCCGCTCGCTGTGGCAATTTTGCCATCCAGCGTCATTGCGGTTTTCAAGATCACAAACGGTCGGCCAGTCTTAGTCCAATGACATAGGCTTCATTGAGTTGCTGTGCTTCCTCCTGAAGACAGCCGACATCTACCAGAATTCCCGCCTGTTTGAGTTTTCGTATGCCATGCCCACTTACCTTGGGGTTGGGATCATGCATGGCCACAACCACACGCGTAATCCCGGCATCAACAAGAGCTGGGACACACGGCCGTGTTCGCTTGTCCGTGTGACAACACGGCTCTAGTGTGACATACAGCGTGGAACCACGGGCGCGGGACTTGGCTTGGTGAAGGGAAAGAGTTTCGGCGTGGGGACCACCGGCTTGTTTATGGTACCCGCTACCGACGACTTTTCCTTTGGACACGATCACCGCCCCGACCATGGGGTTGGGACTGGTTGTTCCCCTCCCTTTGGCAGCCAGGCGGAGGGCCTGCTTCATGAACAAGATGTCTTGGTCAGACTGGATCACCTGCGAGATTTATTAGGGGATGTTGAAAAATTCCGCCACCTGCGTTCTCGCTGCTTTGTCGTGCTCACGTACTAACCTGTACGTTCCGCTCGCCAAAGCAGCTGCGGCCTTGCTGGACGGTCTTTTTGAACACCCCCTCCTTTCCCCGCGGGCCAAAAGGTTGTTCCCATGTCGCCGGGCAGGAGAACTATTTTGCATAATTCACGAGCGCTTTTTACGTGGAAGAGATTTGGGTTTGGCGCTCTTGGTGGAGGACTTCCTCACTGAACGGACTTTGATATTTGATCGTGAAACGACCTTGGCCGTCTTTTTAGGATTTCGAGCCTTGGATGTTCGTTGTTTTTTTGCCGAACTCGGGGTGCTCTTAGCACGCGTTGGTTTACCAGTCAGTTTTTTTTCATCTTCGGCACTCAACACTGCTTGCGCAGCGGCCAAGCGAGCAATAGGCACCCGATAGGGCGAACAGCTCACATAGTCCAGTCCCAATTGGTGACAAAACGCGACAGAGCTGGGGTCACCACCGTGTTCTCCACAAATGCCGAGTTTGATATCCGGTCGGGTCTTCCGCCCTTCAGTCATGGCCAACCGCATGACCGCACCGACACCCTCTTCGTCCAACACGGAAAAAGGATCAAACTCCAACAGATTGTTGTCCCTATAAAAGCCGGTAAACTTGGCCGAATCATCTCGCGAAAACCCATACATGGTTTGTGTCAAATCATTCGTCCCAAAGGAAAAGAATTGGGCGTCTTCTGCAATGCGCTTGGCCGTCACGGCAGCCCGCGGCAGCTCAATCATCGTGCCGACGAGATAGGACAGCTTTACACCGCAGCTTTTGATCGTCGTCCTTGCCACTTCTCTGATAAGGGCACCCTGCGATTTCATTTCCGACGACATCCCTACAAGCGGAATCATGACTTCCGGCACAATTTCAGTACCTTCTTTCGCCACTTCGCAGGCGGCTTCAAACAAGGCACGAACCTGCATCCGCGTGATCTCAGGCATGGTTATGCCCAAACGGCATCCACGCAGACCCAACATGGGATTCAACTCGTGCAATTCCTCCACACGAGTCAGAATTTTTCGCTTTTCCTCAATCTCCTCAGGACTCGCATTGGTCAATTCCATCCGCGCAATATCCACCATCAGCAGCTCTCGTTTTGGAAGAAACTCGTGTAAAGGCGGATCAAGCAAACGAATGGTGACCGGAAAACCTTTCATTTCTCTGTACAACCCGATGAAGTCCTGTTTTTGCAAGGGTAGGAGTTGCTCAAGATATTTTTCCCGCTCTTCACGGGTTGAGGCCATGATCATAGCCTGCATAATCGGCACACGTTCTTCCGCAAAGAACATATGCTCCGTTCGACATAACCCAATTCCTTCCGCGCCAAAGCCGCGAGCTATGCTCGCTTGATCCGGCGTATCGGCATTCGCCCGCACTTTCAAATGCCGGATCTCATCGGCCCATTTGAGAATCGTGGAAAAATATCGATACTTTTCAGATTGAGCCGCGGTCATCTTGCCTTGAATGACCTGTACTACTTCGGAGTCCACGACAGGAATCCGGCCACCATACACTTTGCCTTTGAACCCATTGAGCGATAGTTGGTCACCTTCTCTAAATGTTGAAGGGCCAATCACTACCGTTCCTTCCTCTTCCAACACTTCCACATCCTCACACCCGGCGACACATACTTTCCCCATTTGCCTGGCCACCACTGCTGCATGGGACGTCATGCCACCCTTGGCCGTGAGGAAACCCTCGGCAGCATACATTCCATGGATGTCATCAGGGCTGGTTTCTTTCCGGACCAGGATCGATTTTTCACCCTGTTCCCTTAATTCCACGGCCTTTTCTGGTGTCAGTACAATTTTGCCCGCGGCTGCCCCAGGCCCAGCAGGCAATCCATTTCCAATCGCCTTGACCTTATCTTCTTCCGTTTGCTCAAAGATCGGATAGAGGTATTGGGCGAGCTGTTCCGGACCGACACGACGTATCGCTTCTTTCCTATCGATTAACTTCTCTTTGACCATCTCTAGCGCAATCCGCACAGCTGCGATTCCCGTCCTTTTGCCGACACGGGTTTGCAGCATGTAGAGCTTGCCTTCTTGAATCGTGAACTCCAAGTCCAACATATCGCGATAGTGCTTTTCCAAAGTTTTCTGGGTTTTCATCAGAGATTTG
>JAYWMS010000289.1:0-7888 GCA_035873215.1 Nitrospirota bacterium
CTACGTAGGTTTTTTGACATTCCTAAAACGCATTTTCTGGATTGGAATAAGGTGCGACTCAGTAGCCCCTCTTTAGGACCAGAGAAGGGGCAAGGAGCCGATGTCATTTTTCATCGTAAGTTATCCCTGCGATTCCGCGAAGGAGAAGTGATTCCTCAATCCCAGGTGTTACAGTAAATTTATTGATGTGAGCTGAATAGAGTTTTCGAGGTTTCGTATCCCGAAAGCATTCATTCCATCAAATTCCATAAACAGGGTGAACACCGACATGTTCTGATTTTGGTGGAGCTGTCCTTAATATGAGCAGATGCAAGGCCCACTCCCCCGTGCGCGTTCATCACCTCGAAGGAACGTGTCGGTTCTCCCATTTCGGCAAGACGTTTAGCATACTTCTCACCTCCTTTTACCGATTGAACCTCTCACCCTTTAGACCTTGTTCGATCTCCTACCCTGTGTATGGTTCTTAAAACTGCGGAAAAAACTTCACATTGATTTCAGTCCTCCTTCCAATTCTTTGATATCACATTCCCCTCGTAAAGACCTTGAATTTTTCCGTGCATGCCATTTTTTTGAACCACTAACGGGTTTCTCTTCAATGGGGGTAATGTCAAAATTGCCTACATGTCAGCTAATTGACATGTAGTGGGGAAAATTATGCCTATCGAATGATTTTTTTAGCGCAAACAAATATTCCTTTTAATCAAAGCTTTATGATCCATACCATCAAAAAGGGGATGCTTGGCCTGTCCGTGAGTTCATCCGGTATCAGAATTGCTTCGCTTAAGGGTTGAGGAAATTTGTCCATGTTGGACTTTACTTTTCTGCCATGACCCTAGAAGCAATAGTGATGACCCTCTTAATAATGAACAAGATGAAATGAAGAGAATTCCCAGATGAAAGAGAATGTCATGGATGGCGCCTGTGTTCGAGTTCTCCTTGTGAGTTTAAACAAGGAGGACTGTATGTTAATGAAGCGGCTGCTAGCGGAGGCCGGAAACAAACGGTTTGCCCTGGATTGGATTGATTCATATGATAACGGGCGAGAAGCGATAGGCCAGAACGTCCACGATGTGTATCTCATAGATTATCAATTGGGCAAACGTACGGGTTTGGATCTGCTACGTGAAGGCTTATATGATGGGTGCAAGGTCCCCATGATCATGTTGGCTACTCAAGGTTTTCAGGGTGTAGACACTGAAGCGATCAAATCCGGGGCGGCTGATTCGCTAGACAAGAGTCAGATTACAGCATCCCTGCTAGAAAGATCGATTCGGTATGCGATCGAGCGCAAGAAAGCTGATGAACGAATGACGTATCTGGCGCAATATGATGCCCTCACCGGACTTGCTAATCGAACGCTCTTTAAAGAACTGTTATCACAGGCTTTGGCTCGAGCCGAACGGGCGGGTAAACACGTTGCCTTAATGTTTTTGGATCTAGATCGGTTCAAAATAATAAATGATTCACTTGGGCATGATGCTGGCGATCAGGTGCTAAAGGTGGTAGCCGAGCGCTTGCGGTCGCGCATGCGAAAGAGTGACACAGTTGCGCGACTTGGGGGCGATGAGTTCACGGTTATTCTCGAAGCCGTTGGAACCGTGCAGGATGCCACAAATGTTGCCCAGGAATTACTGCACATAGTGGGCCAATCGATTATGGTCCAAGATCAAGAAGTCTTCGTCACTCCAAGCGTGGGGATCGCCATTTATCCGCAATATGGTAAAGACCCTGAAACGTTGATCAAGAATGCCGACATGGCGATGTACCGGGCCAAACGCCAGGGACGCAACATGTATCGATTCTACACAACGGAAACCAATGGAAAAGCTTCCCAACATCTCGCCATCGAAAGTAGTCTTCGACGAGGTTTGGAACGAGAAGAATTTTTGCTTCACTATCAACCTCAAATTGATATGAACAATGGTCGCGTCGTGGCACTGGAAGCTTTGCTGCGTTGGCAGACTCCGGAACGCGGGATGATACAACCGGATGATTTTATCCCGCTCGCTGAAGAAAATGGAATGATCGTATCGCTGGGTGAGTGGGTGCTTCGTACAGCATGTCGCCAAAATCAAGAGTGGCAAAATGCAGGCCTGCCTCCCATCAGTGTTAACGTGAATCTTTCAGCTCGACAATTTCGGCAGCGTAATTTTGTGGAGACAGTCCGTAAAGTTCTCCAAGAAACAGAGTTGGACCCACAATATTTGGATCTGGAATTGACGGAGAGTTTATTGTTTGAAAGCAATGGGGCTACCAAGAGCCGTCTGAAGGAGCTCAAAGAACTGGGCATTCAGATTTCAATCGATGACTTTGGAACCGGGTATTCTTCACTGAGTTATTTAAAAGCATTCCCCATCGATACACTGAAGATTGATCGTACATTCGTGGGCGATATCCCAATGAGTGAAGAAGATTCGGCAATTGCGAGTAGCATGATTGCCCTCGCTCATGGCCTGCATATGAAGGTCACCGCCGAAGGGGTTGAAACGCTAGCACAGCTTGATTTCCTTCGAGAGCGAGGCTGTGATGCCATTCAAGGCTTTTTGATGAGTCCTCCTGTGCCGGCCGAGGAGATCGGGCCTTGCCTCCAAAGAAGTCAATGGATTGAAACTGAGCCCGTTGGTCCGGACGTGGGCGCATTCTCGTGGAACTTCTCTTCGTTAGCCAAACGAATAACCGGCTAAGTATCTTCTTGGCTGTTTTATCGCCGCTGTTTAATACGTTCCTTTCTGATTGCCCATAACAGATCGTTTTCGATTACAGCGTCCTCCTTTCACTCCGGTGGAAAGATCACCGCACCCGTGCTAATGTGTGCTTTGTCGCGTTCGAGATTGCGACAGAGCATAGAATTGGCAAGTTTGTTTGGTGTTCAAGAGACCTGATGAGACCCCGGGCACTCCAAATAACGATTCTCCACGGGAGTCTTCTCGAAGTTGAAGCCGAGCTCATCGTGAATCCTGCCAATAGTTATGGTCTGATGGGTGGTGGCGTAGCCGGAGTGATTCGGCGCATTGCTGGTTCAAGCGTAGAGGAAGAAGCGCGCCGGTACGCACCAATTCCGGTGGGAAAAGCCGTGCTCACCTCAGGGGGGCGCACCAAACTTAAAGGTATTATTCATGCCCCTACCATGGCCGAGCCCGCAATGCGGATTCCTGCCACCAACGTAGATTTGGCTACACGGGCGGCTTTAGATTTGGCTGATACGCACGGGTTTGTATCGATAGCACTGCCAGGTATGGGGACTGGTGTGGGTTGTGTCGCCCCGCAAGAATCGGCTAGGACGATGATTCACGTCATTCGTCAATTTGATCCAACAGCTTTGCAATCGATTATTCTCGTTGATGTTGATCCATCCATGGTCCAAGCCTGGCGAGATCACTTATAAACTGATAATTCACAGGTCACGTGGCCTCGATCTGGATGCTGCTGTGGCCTATAGTAAAAATGAGTAAAGCCCACCATGCCTCTTGAAGATGAATTTTGTGATATCGTCAAAAAGGCTCGAAACGGTCAAGGACAGTCTGTATCCCAACTTTCAGAGTCCGCACGCCTGATGCCTAAAAACCTTGAACAGCTTGAAAAAGGCCAACGAAGACCGCAACGAAATGAAGTTGAAAATATTGGGGCTGCGTTAAATTTAAAACGGTCGGCGTTGGTAGCCGTGGCAGTAGATGAGTGGGTACCCCACCCCTCTCCGAATTGGATTGCCGAACGAATAACAACAGTCACAGGGGATATCGGGGGATACGAAGTAAAGGGGTATGTGTTGCATGACTTGGTAAAAAGGGAAGCGGTATTCATCGATACTGCCTACAATGCCCCTGTCATGCTATCGGTATTAAAAGATCGTGGGCTGACTTTGAAAGCTGTTTGTCTGACTCATGGTCATACAGACCATGCTGGAGGCTTAGATCGTATTTTGAATCAGTGGTCGGTACCAGTATACTTAGGTGAGGGCGATTTTCCGCTATTATCCTGGAAACCTCCCTCAAGCAGCGTCATCATTCCGAATGATGGACTAGAAATTTTGGTGGGATCGTTAACAGTAACATGTCTTGCAACACCCGGGCATACTCCTGGTGGGTATTGCTTCCGGGTGTCAGAACCAAATCAAGAGATCTGTTTTGTGGGAGACACGTTGTTTGCTGGTTCCATTGGAAGATCTAATCCATTTTCTCTGTATGCTGAGCATCTGTGTTCTGTCCGAGAGCGGGTCTTGTCGTTGCCTGAGGAGACGGTGTTACTTCCTGGTCATGGTCCACCGACAACCGTATCCGAGGAACTCGTCAATAACCCCTTTGGTTTGTAGATAGCCTGCCTGCTTAAGGCCGGTTCTTTCTTCATGCATATTGCGGATGGGCTGATAAGTAAGATGAGCCCCTCTTTTCCGGGAAGCTGCATTATTGATGATTTTGCGAAATGAATCTTGATTTATGGATGAATCTAAACCCCCACCAGAGTCAAATGATGACCCATCACAGATAGAAGGCCAGCAGGGCTTTTCAGCTAGAGAACCTGAGCCCTGGCCTCCAGAATGGGAACAGCCCATGCGTTCTGGATCTCATGAATCCCCTTCCTGCGGCCTTCCCTTCCTGCTGTTTTTGCTTACCATGTTTACGACTCTCTGGGCGGGCGCCTATCAAGCGAATCTGAAACCGGCAAGTGGTGCATGGGATTTTTTGATGAGTTACCCTTGGGACTTATATCGGGGGTTGCCGTTTGCCGGCACATTGTTGGGCATCTTGGTCACCCACGAATTCGGTCATTACTTGCTCTCTCGCATCCATCGTGTTCCAGCATCGTTGCCGCTTTTTATTCCTGGCCCGCCTCAGTTCATTGGAACTTTCGGTGCGATTATTCGAATGCGATCGCCGATCATGAACCGACGAGCCTTGTTCGATATTGGTGTTTCGGGTCCTATCGCCGGTTTTGTCGTTGCGGTCATTGCGCTCATCATCGGGTTATATTTGTCAACGGTCGTTCCTCGGCAAGGACACTATGGTTTGCAGCTTGGGGAGCCGTTGCTTCTCCAATTCTTTGCGTGGATCATTCTTGGTCCTATTCCGGATACATTTGATATCGTATTGCATCCAGTTGCATTTGCGGCATGGTTTGGATTGTTCGTGACAGCATTGAATCTTCTTCCCATGGGCCAACTTGATGGAGGGCATGTAGCGTACGCTTTGTTTGGACGTCGGCAGCGTACCATCGCATTTGCCATCTTCCCCATCCTGTTGGGGTTGGGTGTATGGGGATGGCCTGGATGGTTTTTGTGGGCAGGACTGACAGGGATAGTAGGGTTGGCTCATCCACCGGTCATTGATCCTGGCATTGAACTTGGACGGGGTCGAATTTGGGTAGGGTGGGGAGCCGTGGCAATTTTTATCGTGAGTTTTTCTCCTGTCCCCTTTTATTTTGGATAGATCGAACTAGCAGGTCGTACGATGCCAAAACCACAGGCGAATCTGGAATCGTATATCCGCTCAATTCGTCCGAAATTCGAGGACATGTTGGCGCAGTTAGTGGAAACCCCCTCGGTCAGTTCTGATCCCGGGTGCGTTAAAGACATTCATCGAACTGCGCAGCTTGCCGCACAGTATTTAAAAGCGCTGGGCGCTAAAGCGAAGATTATACAAACTCGGGGATTTCCGGTCGTATCCGGGGGCTGGGTAGCCAACCCGAAGTATCCCACGATTACTATCTACAACCATCTGGATGTTCAGCCTGCGCAAGAACCTGAATGGCGACAAGAACCGTTTGCCTTTCATCGTGAAGGAGACCGGTATTGTGGAAGAGGGACAACGGATGACAAGGGACCAGCTTTAACGGCGTTGCTAGCAGGGCGGTATGCGGCAGAACAGGGTCTTCCTCTCAACATTCGTTTTCTCTGGGAATTAGAAGAAGAAATTGGCAGCCCAAATTTCCAGGATGCCTTAGATCAAAAAAAAGTCGTCCCTCGCCCGGATTCAGTGGTGATCTCTGATACTATTTGGGTTTCCAGACAGCGCCCGGCCATCTCGACTGGACTGCGAGGCCTGTTATCGGTTCAATTGAGCTTGCGAACGGGGACGACAGACGTGCATTCCGGGTTGACTGGTGGAGGGGCTCGCAATCCTCTGGTGGAACTGTGTGCCGTCGTACATGCTTGTGTGGATGCACGTACTGGTAGAGTAAAAATTCCAGGATTTTATGATGAGGTCAAAGCCCCTACTGCAAAGGAAAGGAAGGAGTTTCTTGCCTCCGGGTTTAACGTCTCGGGATTTAAAAAGGCTTATGGTTTTCACAAGCTGCGAACGGAAAATCCTGCCGACTTGATTACGCGCATTTGGGCGGCGCCGACCTTTGAAGTGCATGGCTTGGTTGGTGGCCATAGTGGCCCTGGTGTCAAAACAGTGGTCCCACCGCATGGCGAGCTCAAAGTTAGCATGCGGCTCGTGCCTAACCAACATCCGAAAAGAATTTTCGCCGGGCTAAAACGGTTCATCAAAACGTTGAATCCGGATATTCGTATTCAGTGTGATGGGCAGCTTGAACCGTTTCGTGGAGTGACTGATGGCCCTCATGCGGAGGCCCTACGAGCAGCCGTGCGTGCTGGATTTGGGAAGAATCCATCCTTAGTCCGAGAGGGGGGATCGATTGGGGCCATTTCTCTTATGGAAAAAGCGTGGAACGTTCCGATACTCTTTTTGGGATTGAGTCTTCCCGAGCACGGCTATCATGCTCCGAACGAATTTTTTGATTGGGGGCAGGCCTCAGGCGGAATCCGTGCTTTCACTCACTATTTTACTGCTTTGTCTCGCCTTCGAAAGTAAACAATTGTTGGAAGATTGGTATTGCCGCAAGGAATGTGAAGACAATGGGCCTATTTCTTTCGCACGAGAACGCGTAATGGCGTCCCTTCGAAACCAAATGTCGATCGCAACTGATTTTCCAGGTAGCGGAGATAGGCTGGTTTCACCTCTACCGATTTTCCTACAAATAAGGCAAAAGTTGGCGGTTTCGTGGCTACCTGGGTCATGAATACAGATCGACTTGAATTGCCTCGTCGAGTTGCTAGTGGGTTAGCGATCAAAGCTTGTTGAAGGAATTGATTGAGTTGACCTGTCGGCACTCGAGTGGAAAATCCTTTCATGACTTGATCAATTTTTTTGAATAGGTAGGAAAGAGAATCCGATTGTAAAGCAGATCCAAAGAGCGTTGGCACAAATGAGAAAAACGGAAACTGGCGGTTCAAATCTTCGAGATAATGATGTTGTGCATCGGCTTCATGCTTACGCAGATCCCATTTGTTAATGAGAAGCACGCAGCCCTTACCCTGTCTGATTAACAAACCAGCGATCTTGGCATCTTGTTCAGTGACACCTTCGACTCCATCTAATAGAAAGACTCCTAAGTCTGATCGTCCCAGCGCGCGCAGGGTTCGCGCCACACTATAACCTTCTATCCCACGATCAATTTTCCCACGGCGACGAATGCCCGCGGTGTCCGTGAACAAATATGGTTTTCCCTGATAGGTCACCTGTGAATCAACGGGATCACGAGTTGTTCCTGGGATATCGCTCACGACCACGCGGTCTTCTCCAAGAATGGTGTTGAGCAACGTCGATTTGCCAACATTCGGTCGACCAATTAGGGCGATTTTTGGTAACTCTTCGAGTTCATCGTTGCTCGTATCGGGCAGAATGAGTGGCAAGAATGCTTCAAGTAATTCATCAACGCCGATCCCTTGTTCGGCGGAAATCGGGTAGAGATTGCCTTGGCCGAGTTGATAAAAGTCCGCCAAAAGAGCATCACTTTTCGGTGAATCCAATTTGTTAATCGCAAAAAAAATGGGTTTGGTGATGCTGCGTAAGAGGTTAACGATTTCCATATCAAGAGGCGTGAGGCC
>JAYWMS010000297.1:0-2021 GCA_035873215.1 Nitrospirota bacterium
CAGGGGTACCTATGCGTCTGACTCCCTACCGTGAGAGACTTGAAAAAATCAGGCTTGCGTTTCCTCACCCGATTTCCGACCGAGTTCATGATTCCTACTTCGTGCACAGCGTCATGCGGGCCATGGATGCGGTGGATGCACTTAAAAGTGATCGCCCCATCCTTGGTGAATCTGTACCCTTGGATTTTAAATCCGCGCGCAAGGCCACATTAGCCGAGGAAGGGAAGAGTATCGAGGATGTCACAGACGAACTCGTGAAATATTGTTCGGGGCTCATCATTGCCGGTCATCCGCAGACTCAGCAAAATGTCGTTCCTCCTCCCACCATTTCTTCCTTAATTGGTGTGCTCTTGGCGTCGCTCAATAACCCCAATCTGGTTTGGGACGAGTATAGTTATGCGATTGCGTTGGCCGAGGTGCAAATGGTCGCCATGACTGCAGGGCTTGTGGGGTACGATCCCGAGGAAGCTGGCGGGGTCTTTACGTTTGGCGGAACGGGCACGACGCTCTATGGTGTCAAGGTCGGGCTGGAAAAGGCGTTACCGGGAACGATGGAGACGGGTATCCGCGATGATGCGGTTATCTTGGCGAGCGATGCGAGCCACTATTGCCGGTTCAACATTGCGGGATGGCTTGGGCTTGGTTCCAAGAGTGTATTGACGATTCCAACAGATACACGAAATGCTATCGATCTCGATATCCTGCGCGAGCAAGCTGTATTGGCCGTAAAAAGTGGGAAAAAGATTGCTGCAATTATTGCCACATTGGGTTCCACAGATGCCTTTGGTTTAGATGACCTGCAAGCGATCGCGGCCTTGCGTGACGAATTGGTCGCGGAATTTCATTTATCTTATGTGCCGCATATTCATGCCGATGCTGTGATCGGGTGGGCATGGCGAGTGTTTAATGATTATAACTTCGAAGCCAATCCGTTGGGTTTTCGTCCAAGGACCAATCGAGCATTGGCCGGGGCGGTGAAACAGATCCGGCACCTACCGCTGGCAGACTCTATCGGTATAGATTTTCACAAACCAGGATTTGCCCCGTACATTTCCAGCATGGTGTTGTTTCGGTCGCAACAGGATCTCATGCTCTTACGGCGTCCTCAAGAACAAATGCCCTATCTTTATCAATTCGGGGAACATCGTCCCGGGATGTATACGTTGGAAACCTCACGATCGGGCACGGGTATTTTAGCGGCCCTGGCCAATATGAAGCTCTTTGGGAAAGAAGGTTTCCAGGTCATCATCGGCCACATTGTGGAGATGACCCAGGTCTTGCGTGAGCATTTGGAGGGCCATGCGTGTACGACGGTCTTGAACCGGGATAATTTCGGCCCGGTGACCTTGTTTCGAGCTTATCCCGATGGTGTCGATACCTTTCATATCAAAGAAAAGGAATGGCACGATCCATCTTTCCGGCCAACGCTGCTCGCCCATAATGAATACAATCGACAGATCTTTAAATATGTGCGAGATGAAGCCATGGCTGGTCGCGGGACGGTGTGGTCTCTGACCGATTGCTATCGCAAGACCGATTATGATGAGCCCATCGTCGCGCTCAAATCCTTCATTCTGTCCCCGTTTGTCGATGAAGATCATATCGAAACGGCCGTCCAAAAATTTCTGGAAGCTCGCGAGAGAATAACGGTCTAAATACCTGCTTAGGATACCAACCGAAATTGTCTTCTTCGTTCGGTCCAGCTTCTTCGTTCTGAACCAACTCGCTTCTCTTTCCCAGTCCACTTGATAGCATAGGGGTTTCGCCGTCCTGGGGTTTGTCGACGTTCCTTTGCTGTTCGATGTTCAGTGACAAACAATGGCCATTGAAAATCTAATTCTGGCCGGGGAGTAAAGGTGAGTCGAAATTTAATTCCGTCCAATATCGGTATCATGAGGCAGATTAATATCAGGTAATCAGCTTCTTGAAGACCACGTTGGGTCCACAGAATGTTTGAGAGATACATCGTTACCCAACCGATGGATGCGAATTTGATGAATCGGCAGGATGAACGGTTCATA
>JAYWMS010000303.1:0-3628 GCA_035873215.1 Nitrospirota bacterium
TGCACTTAGGGTCCGTCACGAAATAACCGGGGGTTGCAAGGAATCGGACATTTTTCGCAATATAACCTATCCAAATCTCCAGGAGTGATTTCTATGTCCGGCAAGACTCTATTTCAAAAAATCTGGGAAGGTCATGTGGTCCGCGAGGAAGAAGACGGCACCACTCTCTTGTACATAGACCGTCACCTTGTCCACGAGGTGACCTCCCCGCAAGCGTTTGAAGGACTCAGGTTGGCAGGTCGGACTCCACGCCGGCCTGTCGCCGTGTTAGCTGTTCCCGATCATAATGTCCCCACGACGGATCGAAGCGCGGAGATAGCGGATCCAATGAGTCGAATCCAAATTCAAACACTTGAACAAAACTGTGCTGATTCCCGCATCGTCCTGTTTCCCATGAGTGATGTCCGCCAGGGGATTGTCCATGTCATAGGACCGGAACAAGGGTTTACCTTGCCTGGGATGACCGTCGTGTGTGGAGATTCCCATACCTCTACACATGGAGCCTTTGGTGCCTTGGCCTTTGGGATTGGGACCAGCGAAGTGGAACATGTGTTGGCCACACAATGTTTGGTCCAGAAACGTCCTCAAACAATGGCCATTGAAGTGAATGGAACATTATCCGAGCATTGTTCGGCAAAGGACATGATCCTGGCGATCATAGGCTCGATCGGGACGTCAGGGGGGACAGGTTACGTGATGGAATATACGGGGTCTGCGGTCAGAGCCCTCAGTATGGAAGGACGAATGACGCTGTGCAATATGTCCATCGAAGGTGGAGCTCGGGCAGGGATGATTGCCCCTGACGAGAAGACCATCGACTACATACGAGGACGGCCGCTAGCGCCGGCGGGAATGCTGTTTGATCAAGCAGTTAAGTCCTGGAAGGCGCTGGCCACAGATGCTGATGCGTCCTATGATCGAACCATTCAAATCACAGCTGAATCGATTGCGCCACAAGTAACATGGGGGACAAACCCAGGTATGGTTGCCGGAGTGGATGGCACGATACCAGATCCAAGGTCATGGCCTGAAACGGATCAACGGGAATCTATGGAACGTGCGCTCGACTATATGGGGTTACAGTCGGGAACACCAATTACGAACATTAAAATCGATCGCGTGTTCATTGGGTCATGCACGAACTCTCGTATTGAGGATCTACGTATTGCGGCATCGTTTTTCAAGGGGAAAAAGGTTGCGGCAGGTGTACATACGATGGTGGTCCCGGGCTCCGGTTTGGTGAAAAAGCAGGCTGAGGAGGAAGGTCTTGACGAAGTCTTTCGAGGGGCTGGTGCCGAGTGGCGGGAATCGGGTTGCAGCATGTGTCTGGCTATGAATGCCGATGTCCTTCAGCCGGGAGAACGATGTGCCTCGACGAGTAACCGCAATTTTGAAGGACGGCAAGGGAAGGGTGGGCGTACCCATTTAGTGTCACCGGCGATGGCCGCCGCCGCCGCCATAGCTGGGCACTTTGTGGATATTCGGCACTGGGGATAAAACCCTGGCGCAAATAGAGGGATCAAGCATCTTAATGTCTGGAGTTACTATACTGAAAAGAAGGACTGATGTATGGAAGCGTTTAAGACCTTAACAGGGGGCGTGGCACCGCTGGATCGTGTCAATGTTGACACCGATCAGATTATTCCCAAGCAATATCTAAAGACCATTCAACGAACCGGGCTCGGGGAAGGACTTTTCGCGGATTGGCGTGTTTCGTCAGATGGGTCTCCAAACAGGGACTTTTTCATGAATCAAACCCGGTACAAAGGTGCGACCGTTCTCCTGACACGGGATAATTTTGGTTGCGGATCGTCGAGAGAACATGCCCCGTGGGCACTACTTGATTATGGCATCCGTTCTCTCTTAGCTCCAAGTTTTGCAGATATCTTTTTCAACAATTGCTTTCAAAACGGCATTCTTCCGATCGTGTTGCGTCAAGAAGAGATTCAACAATTGTTTGATCTCATCCATTCTCAGGAAAGACTGGAAGTGACGATTGATCTGTCGGGGCAAACGGTCCGCACGCCTCAGGGGCCCACGATGACATTCTCTATTGACCCGTTTCGCAAGAACTGTTTAATGAAAGGTCTTGATAGCATTGATCTGACACTGCAACATGAATCATCTATTGCAGCCTATGAAGCGAGGCGCACCAAGGAAGCGCCTTGGTTATTTCAAGATCTTGAAAGCTAGTTTCCTCACTTGATTTCCCCTCTTCATCATCCGCTTGAACAACATGTGAAATCGCCGTCTTAGCGCAACACCTTGCTTTTGCCTACTTGCGAAGTGCGGTATAGTAGATTCATTCAGAGGCTGTTGAAAAAACAGGTTCTGAGCCATTCGGCCTAGCTCCGGATAAATTCCGTCCAAGGGTCAGCCCGCGGCGTTCCCTTGAACTGTAATCCGTGTGAACCGTACCTCGTGATCTGTTTTGAATAGGCCTCAATCAAGATTACAGGTAATTCTCTAAAGGCCTAACCGATCACTCCTTACGGATCATGAAGTTTGCCTTGCCCGTGGAAAAAGGCGTCTTGGCACCCTTGGGTTTGCGTGGGTGAAATAACAAGACTTCCTTCCTCAAGGCCTGTCCTGAGCGGAGTCGAAGGGCTCAGGACAGGTTTTGAACAGACCCCATCCCTCCTGACAAATGAGGGTGTAGGGAAGTGGTAGTCAAGTTGAAAGTTTTTTGAATTTACAACAGACTCATATATGAATCCTATTACCGGCGTACTGGAACGTCTATGAACGAAATCAGCGCGGTTCGCGACATCCTGATAATTTTTTCTGTTTCCATCGGTGTCGTATTTCTGTTCCAAAAGCTCCGTCTCCCTTCCATTGCCGGGTTCCTGGTCGCAGGAACCGTCGTCGGACCCTATGGTCTGAACCTGATATCCGATCGAGAACAGGTGCAGGTGTTGGCCGAAGTTGGCATTGTCTTATTGCTATTCACCATTGGTTTGGAATTCTCTCTAGCACACCTTAAATCATCCAAACATCTCTTCTTCATCGGTGGCCCAGTTCAAGTGCTCAGCGTTCTCCTGGTGGTTGCGCTTGCTGGGTGGAGTCTGGGTTTGCAACGGAATCATGCCATTTTTTGGGGCATGTTGCTGTCGCTGAGCAGTACGGCCATCGTGCTTAAATCCTTGGCTGACCGCCATGAAAATGACACGCTACATGGTCGGTCTACGATCGGCATTCTCATCTTTCAAGATCTTGCGATCGTGCCCATGATGTTAATGGCCCCGTTTCTTGGTGAAGAAGTTCCCGCCGGAACCGGGCAAATCGTAGGGACCCTGGGGAAATCCATATTCTTGGTAGTTGCCATCGTGATTAGTGCACGAGTGCTGGTGCCCAAATTGTTGCAGCAAATCGTTCGTACTGGGAGTCGCGAATTGTTTCTCCTCACGATTGTTGTCCTCGGGTTAGGTACGGCTTGGCTGACATCGCTCATCGGACTGTCGATTGCATTGGGTGCGTTTCTCGCGGGCCTTATCGTGTCGGAATCAGAGTATAGTCATCAGGCATTAGCTGATGTCCTTCCATTCCGTGATAGTTTCAACAGCCTCTTCTTCGTCTCGATCGGCATGCTGTTGGATCCGCGTGTCCTTTTCAGTCATCCGATGCTGAT
>JAYWMS010000374.1:0-2537 GCA_035873215.1 Nitrospirota bacterium
TCCTTTTCCGTTAAACGGTGTCAAGTAGAAAATTTGATCATAAGATTTCCAAAATAAAATTTGGATTAATTTCAAGATGTGAAGTCAATGCCATAATCCACTGAACGCGACCAAAAAACGTTTTTCACCATGTGAGAAAAAGAGAACAGATAAATTTTTTAACACAGTGGTTTGTTCCTGGGGGTTTGAGGGCAGGCAGGTGACTCTTAACTCCGTGTCTGTTTTTTTGGGCAACCTCAGAGAAAGATTTAACCCTCGCTCGATTCCTTATCGCCCTATTTACTTTCAGTAAGGAATTGTGTGTGACACTTGTCAGGGGGTTCATTTAAAATTAACTTCTCGTGCGACAGGAAGAATGGGTCCATCTTTCGCTTCGCAACTATTTTTCCCTCAGAGGGGATGCTTTGCGAGCATGAGGGAGAATGAAGATGATTCGGATAAAGAAGTTGGATCACGTGGTCATCCGTGTTCATGATGCGGAAAAAATGATCGCGTTTTACTGTCAGGTGTTAGGATGGCACCGTGGAGAGAGGGTCTTCACCCGAGATGGGGCTCGTGCAACTGCGAGCGGGCGAGGCCTTAATCGATATCCTCGCCGTGGACAGCAAACTGGGGCGAATGGGTGGGAGTGGATCTGGAAAGAAAGGCCTCAACATGGACCACTTTTGCGTTCGTCTCGAATCGTTTCGGGAAAAAACGATTCGCGAGCACTTGGCGCAACATGGCGTGAGTGGCAGTCAACTGGAAACTCGATACGGTACTGAAGGTAAGGGTCCATCCATCTACATACAAGATCCCGAAGGAAACACCGTTGAACTCAAAGGCCCACCTGCGCAATAGACTCGTATCTCAAACCCACCCCTCCGACCTCAGTGGTGAACAGCCGCTGGGCCTGCGAGAGCAGGCCCTAAGCCCAAGTTGCCTCTTTCCTTCCTAGTAATATCCCCCTCCATAAGACTTTTGCTGGTAACCTTGGGATACCACCCCCATATGGCTCTGATACACGTCTGAATAGGTCATGGCCGAATTCGTCGGGTCTAGTTCAACGGCCTTTTTGAAATGCGTGGTTGCCTCAGGATGGGAACCGAGCTGGTGTAGGGCCAGGCCGAGATTAAAATGCGGTTCGGCTTGGGTGGGATCTGCCTGGACCGCGGCCTCGAAATGCTTTTTAGCCACATCCCAATGTTCCATCTGATAATGCTGAATGCCCGCTTCATTGTGCTGTTTTGAAGAGGAGGAAGCCTCCAGCCCCAGCGGAATGGGGGGAGTGACCGTCGTACAGGCTCCCAATGTCGCGACCAACCCGAATGCGAGGAATGCTCTGAAAAGTTTCATGATGTAATCTCCTTGTGTGATTGATTTAGGTCCAAGGACCAGTTTTTTGTCTAAAGGGTAAGTCGTGAGGAAAAGAAAAATGGTTGCATCAAATTTGGCCGGTGAACTCCTCCTGGTACTTTTTTCATCCCTGTCCCTCTGATTGTCCGAAGTGTGCCTTGAGCGTTTATCAACCACCAGTTTTCTATTCAATGTGTCGGCCTTTGTGGGGGGACCTGCCTCAGTATGCTTTCCTGGGTGTATTCAACCTCGTCGAGCGTCAAGGAACAGGCATAGTGCTGTCATGGTTGGAGCTCCGGAAGGGGTTGTTCAAGAGGCCGCACAGCAAGGCCGCAAGCAACGAGGAGTGCGAGGCGTACGCGGAGGTACGTTAAGGCCTTCGATCAATGAGAACGAAGCTGGCTGTGGCCTTAGAACTGCTCATCACGGATCCGAGCTACAAGACAAACATGCACCGCCTCAAGCAGCTTCAGGATCCTATTGATGGTGCGACCAAGGCAGCATAAGAAATAGTGGGATTCCTCAATGAATCAAATTAAAGAGAGAGGCGATATACCAGAAAAATAAGCCCAAAAAAATTCCGAAAGCGAGAAAACTGCAACCTTCTCATTTTCCGAAAAAGAGCGAGCCTTCTGTTTTCAGGATTAATGTTGTTTTGTGAATATGAACAAGAAAATATGAAAAGTGTGACATTGCAAGACACGACCCATAGTAATCTTAGTGTTCCGTAGTATTCTGGCGTGCAATAATACCTAAGGTTTTTTATTAAGGATCCCCGCAACTTTTTGTCGCGAAAGATTCAAACCCATGTCTACACCAACCCGTGGGATGCTTTATCGAATTTTCGACTGGCTAAATCGCCTCATCTGTCACATCTTGTATAGAGTTCGACCCCCATCAGGGTCCCCACTGCCTGAAAGTGGCCCAGTGCTCTTGGTCTCGGATCACTCTTCATACAGTGATCCGATGGTGTTGGCGGCCACCGCTGGTCGCCCGATTATTTTCCTCACTGCCAGAGAGGTTTATTATCATCCGTTTCTAGTATGGTTTTGCAAAACGGTCCGGTATATACCGGTGCGCCGAGACATTCAGGATGTCGGGGCGGTGCGGGCCATGCTCCGGGCTTTAAGCAAGGGCGAAGTTGTTGCCCTCTTTCCGGAAGGGGGCATTAACGAATATCGGGAAGAGGGTGGACATTTGGG
>JAYWMS010000382.1:0-15572 GCA_035873215.1 Nitrospirota bacterium
CGAGGTTCTGTTTGGATTTTTCTATATCATCTAAGGGACGATCAAGATACAAGGCAGCTGCCTCATGTTGAAGGGTCATGGCCTGACTGGTTTGGTCATATTGATACCAAAAGAGCCCACCGAGTAATACAGCAACCAGGCAGAGTAACAAGGTGCCACCAATGATCGCTGAACGATATTGCTCGGCAAAAAGCCAGGCTTTTTCGCTTTTGGACATGAATTCGGGGTTGCCCAGTGCCGTGCGTCGGTCGTGGTCTTTAAGTTTGAAGCTCATGTGTAGAACCTTTTATCAAGAAGCCAAGAAAAAGCGTATTTCTATCTTGTATACTGTTGCGCCTTATACTGACCTCAAATGACCTTGTCAAATGATAAGGATAGATGAAGTCTGAACCAAGATGAATACGATATGGAACTAAATTTCAAAGGTGTTTGAACCGTGACTTTGTATGGCAAATATGGATAGTCCTGTCCGTCTGAATGGTGAACCTGATCAGACACGAACTAGGTACAAGGAAGAAATCTATCAAATATTCTTGACGCCCTTGTGCATTGTATCGGCCTTTCAGGAAGGTTGCTAAAGGTGAATGCTAGACTTGGTTCCCACCGAGAAAGATCGCGCATCCGACCTACGCCATGATGGGGTGATGCACATTGTGTTGAACGAACATTTGCATTGCCGTGTTGACATGTTTTGCCTGCTTGATATAATTGAGCACCTAAGTGCACCAAAGACATGGGCGGATAGCTCAGTTGGGAGAGCGCTGCCCTTACAAGGCAGAGGTCGCAGGTTCAAGCCCTGTTCCGCCTACCAACCTTGTTGTGACTCATCCGAAGAATCGAGGGAGTCTTTCTCAAGACCATTCAGGAGAGTTGTGTAGTCTTGAATGCGTAAGGGAAAATCAGACATTAGGACTCTCTGCCGACATTGTGTGGGGCCGTCGTTCAGCCTGGTTAGGACGCCAGATTGTCAATCTGGAAGTCGCGGGTTCAAATCCCGTCGGCCCCGCCATATACTCACCACCGTATCTCCAGCCTTACGTGAGAAAATTCGTCATCAACCACTAAACTTTTCCGTCATTTATGTCGATTGAGACTTAATTGAATTAATTTTAACAAAGAAGAATAGGTCACTATGTTTGGAAACCCTGCCGAATTATTAGGATCGCTTGGAGCTGTTTCGATCATTGTGTTGTTGGCCCTTCTGGGGTTCTCAGTCACTTCCTGGGCGATTATCATTTATAAATGGCGAATGTTTCGAGCAACGGATGAGATGGAACAGCGCTTTTTAGGGGCGTGCGAAAGTTACGTCCGGATGGGCGAGTATAAAAAGCTTGAATCGGTAGCTCGTGAATCGCCGGATGGACCCAGTAGCCTGGTATTCTTGGGGTTATTGAAAAAGGTGAATCCGGCAGGAAATCTTTTGGGCGATCGGGCCGGAGGAAGTTCCTCGCAAGACAGTCGATGGCCTAACCGCCATTATTTGGAAAAAGTCGTGCATTTTACCATTCAGGAACAAGTTAATCGTTTAGAAGCGTACTTGCCGTTTCTCGCAACCACGGGAAATATCACGCCCTTCGTGGGTCTCTTGGGGACAGTGCTGGGCATCATCAATGCGTTTAAGGAAATTGGAGTCCAAGGGTCAGCGAGTATTGCATCTGTGGCGCCAGGGATTGCGGAAGCGTTGGTTGCAACAGCCGCGGGCCTGTTTGCTGCAATTCCCGCAGTCATCGCGTATAATTACTTTTTGATCAAAATTCGGCGTACGGTGTTTCAGGTAGAAGCCTTTAGCATCGAATTGCTCAATACCTTTGATGAATTAGGTCGCGAGACAAAGGAACCTAAAGAGGTAGAAGTCGTCCGGTGATATTCGAGTCTCGGCATCGTCGGTTTCTGTCGGAAATCAATATCATCCCCCTTGTGGATGTCGTGCTTGTTCTGCTTGTCATTTTCATGGTGACGGCGCCCATGCTGCATCGCGGCATTGATCTTACTCTTCCGAGTTCGACCAGTAACACCATCCGACCAGACGAACGACTCATTATTACTATCGAGCCTGACCAAACGATTTATTTGGGCAAGGATCGAGTGAGTATCATTGACCTTCGTAAAAGACTCAATGTGGCGAGGGCGAGTAATCCTGCCGTATCCGTCTACCTCAGATCAGACCAAACCGTTCCTTATGGTCGGATTGTGCAAATAATGGATGAAGTCAAAGGCGCCGGAATAGAGCGGTTGGGTATGGTCACGAGTCCAAAAGGGGCAGGCTTGGAAGAAGAAACGGTCAAGATTCGTTAGCATTCGGGATGCCCCATGTCATATGCGACAGCCTTTCATCTGCTTGATGGTCCAGGGTCACCCCAACCTGGTGGGATTGATCGGTATTTCAAGCAAACATTGGCGACGTCCGTGGCTTTCCACGTGCTTGTGTTTATCGTGCTCGTGAGCATTCGCGTAACCCCGATCCATGATCGTCCCCTGGCATCCTATCAAATTGATTTGGTGGATTTATCCGAGCTACAGGCATCCCCACCGCCTGCGCCACCGAAGGAAGAGAAATCGTCGCCCGTGACTCCGGCTGTTTCTCCCCCAGTGGAATCTCCCCCTCCAGTGGTACCCGATGTTGCTCCCGCGCCTGTTCCTGTTCCACAGGAAAGCTTGGCAGAAACATTTGCCGAAGTCCTAAAAGAAGTTACCGTGCCGGATGCCCGGACCATTCCACCTAAGCCAACCCCTTCACCATCAGCAAGCGAGAGCAGTGTGCCGGTTACATCGAAAGTGCAGGACCAGCCTTTAACCATGCAAGCGCCGCCGGGTGTCCCAGAGTTGGCCCCACGCAATCGACCAAGTGTGGTCCAAAAGCCCCAAACCCCGTCCCTTTCCAAGTCGGCTTCATTGGCCAAGTCTCTTCAGCAAGCAGTGGAAGCAGTGCCAGTACCTCCGACCACTCATCGATCAAGCCAGACTGTGTCGGCCGAAACTAAAGCCGCTTCGCCAAAGAGGTCGCGAAAAAAGCAACCTCTTTCAGCCTCCAAGGGCATTATCCTCCCACCCAAGGCACCGAAACTAGCTGCGGCTACACCCCTGGAAAAACTTCCGGATCGTCCAGCTCAGCGCGCGAGAAGAAAACCATTGAGTGAAACATTGGAACAAGCCCTCAAATCGGTCGTGATCCCTGATATGAAAGCGCCGAAGGTGGCAAAGAAAACGCCATCAAGAGCTGCCTCTTCACGCCAGTCTGCGCAGAACGATCAGGCGATGCCGAAGATCGTGCGGGCTCCTCGGGCGCCAAAACTGGCAACCGTGGATCCATCGGTTACTAGGTCAAATCCCTCGACACGTGAAACGGTCCCTCAAACGAATCGTGATGAACTTGGATCCCGCATCGCGAAACTCAGGATTCCGGATGTTGACGTATCGCAACCACATGAGAGACTGATTGGGCCGCCATCGAATCAAGTGAAGACAAAGACCAAGTTAAAGGTGTCTGGTTCTTCACCGGATGGGAATCTGTACTGGGGCCGGGTTTGGGCAAAAATCGATCAGGAGTGGGTCGCGCCTCCTGTGAATGTCCATCAAGGCAACCTTCTTCAAGTGATTTTGGAATTTCGATTGGAGCGAACAGGAGGGGTGAAAAACTTAACTATTCAACAAACGTCTGGAAACGGGTATTATGATCTTGCAGCCAAACGTGCAGTGCTGGCAGCGGCACCATTACCTGGATTTCCTCCCGATATGGCTGAACGCCACTTTATTCTTCAATTTCAATTCACCGTGAATGAGCAATAACTATGATGCGTAACTCTACTGCATGGTTGGTGTTGATCGTAGTCCTTATCTGTGGTGGCCCGGTTCTCATCGAATCCGATGCCGCAGATGTGTTTTTGGAAACCTCACGTACCGGTTTTCAGAAGATCCCAGTGTGGATCATGGGGTTTGGGGACGGAAAAGGGGATATGAAGGCTGATCTGCGGGTTGGGCGGGAGACAATGGAAGTATTAAAAGCCGACCTGACACGATCGCTGATGTTCGACGTTCTCCAAGTGCCGCCTCGTCCGTTAGAGTTTGTGCAGGCTCATTGCGAAAATGCCGGGGTCGTCACACAGGCAAAAGAAAGTGGGGCGACCGTTTCCACCTGGGGGCGAGTCGGTAAAAAGAGCCATCAGTTGATCATGGAATCCTGTGCCTATGATGGCGGACGACAGGATTTGGCATTGGGAAAGCGGTATGTCGGATCACCGATCTCGATGCGACTGCTCCGTTTGATGATTCATCGGTGGGCCGATGAATTGGTCTCGCAGTACACGGGCGAAAAGGGTATCGCACGTACGAAAATAATTTTTGTGTCGGAAGATGCTAAGGGTAATCGAGATCTTTATGTCATGGATTATGATGGATTTGGCCCCAAGAGGGTAACTGCAGATCAGAAACTGAGCCTGATGCCATCCTGGTCGCCGGACCAACGGGCCGTCGTGTATACGACATATCGTGATCATAATCAGGAGATCATCCACCTCACCTTGGAATCTGGGGCGAAGAAAATCCTGGTTGCTCCAAAAAGCTTGAATATTACGCCAAGCTATTCTCCTGACGGGACGTTGATGGCGTATTCATCGGCATCAGAAGGCAATTCGGACCTCTATACCCTAAACCTAAAAACACAAGAAGTGGTCCAACTGACATTCCATCAAAGTGCAGATCTATCTCCTTCGTGGTCACCGACTGGCCGAGAGATCGTCTTTACCTCTGATCGAGGAGGACGTCCGCAGATTTATCTGATGAGCGCTGATGGCTCTAATGTGCGTCGGCTTACTTTTGATGGGGACTACAACGCGGCACCAGCGTGGTCACCCAAAGGTGATTGGATTGCCTACGTGTGTCAGATTCCCGGTTTAGGGTTTAAGCTGTGCCGCATTTCCCCTGATGGTCGTGAACGAGTGCAGTTGACGTCCGGTTCGCGATCAGAAATTGATGATTCCCCTTCGTGGTCACCGGATGGGCGTCATTTGGCTTTTAGCTCTAATCGAAATGGGAAAAGCCATATCTACATGATCAATTTCGATGGGACCAGCATGGAGAAATTGACGTTTGGAGGCAAGCATCATAGTTCGCCTGCATGGTCCCCTTTGTAGGCAACGAACCATCCTGCCAGAGAAAACCTAGTTTCGAAGCAAGAACCAAAGGACGGGGTGAGTGAGATTTCCAGCAAATGTCCGAGAATTACCAAAAGGGCAGTTTCACAGTAATAGTATAAGGAGGCAAGGAGCGTGAAGATGAATCCTATGCCACGTGTAAGGCGATATCAGCTTGGACATACCCGCTTGGTTTTCCTGTTCAAGGGTATTCTCATACTAGGAATGAGCCTTTCGCTCACGTCCTGTCTGGCCCAACAAGCAGATCTCGAACGTTTTCAGAAGGATTTTCAAGCAAAGCTGTCAAAGCTCGATCAGGAAAAGCAGGTATTGAATAAGGCCTTAAAGGAATCTCAGGGAGTCCTGAAAAAACAAAAATCAGAACTGAAGGCCCTCGTGAAAGCACGGGCACAGATCAAGAGCGAATTGCGGAGTCTGAAAGAAGAGAGCCTGACCCGGCTGAGCGGAGCGCTGGAAACAGAAGCGCATCGTTTGGATCAAGTGAACCGCCGGGCCGATGATCTATCCGAAGAGATGGCAGTCTTGGGACAGCTCATGAAGAAACAAAATACCGAACAAGATGCCAAACTGTCGGACTTGGGCAAACGGTTTGATGGGGTCTTGGTGCAACAACAGAGCAAGTTTACAGAACAACTGACCGGTTTTCAGCAATCTCTCCAAGGCTTCAAAGAGGTCCTGGGCGGAGTTGATACGCGTCTCCAAGAAGAACGCAAGCGTTCGACTACCGCAGAAGTTGATTTGCGAAAGGAATTCGAAGAAAAGCAAGCGGCATTGCAAGCCAAGTTGGATTCGGATACCCAAACACTCAAAGGATATCTTGAAAAAGACGTGAAGACCAGCGTGGATTCGGTGGCTAAGGCAGTCACGGATGTCAACGCGAACCTGAGTTCAAGAATCAAATCTCAAGAGGGTGTTTCCTCGGAGATGCAGGCAGAATTGACGACTCTGAAAACCGCCGGGGAATCTCGTCAACAACATGTGCAGGGGCTGACCAAATCCGTGGGATTACTTCGGGAGGTGCTGGGGAAGAGTGGAACGAAATTGGGAGGGCGATTGGATGAACAGGGGCAGCAACTAGAACAGACCAGTGCGGGGCTCAAGCAGATTCATGAGCAACTCGCCGGCCTAGCCACCAAAGTCTCCACCGACACCGAAGCGCTACGCGGATACTTGGAAAAAGATGTTCGTGCCAGCTTGACCTCGATCGTGAAGGCGTTAGAGGCAGAGAAACTCCATTCAGCGCAGGAGTTCGGCCGGATGGATGCAGAGTTCCAGGGGCTGAAGCAATCCTCTGGCACGGATCTGGAGGACATGCAGAAAAAGATTCAAGGACAGGATGCCCATGTTCAGGAACTCGGACAATCCGTGAAAAGTTTTCGTGACGTATTGACTACGGTCACCGAGCGATTAGGGAAGCGGAGTGATGAACAATTGCAAATTGTGGGGCAGTTGACAGCTCGGATGGATCGTCTGGAAAAAGATCAAGTGGCGGAAGGCGGGAAACAAATCGAGGACACCCAAACAATTTCCGAGCACCTTGCCGAATTGACATCCAGCGTGCAGTCGACCCAGCAAGGCCTTGAGCAAGTAAAGACCGCATTGTCGGCTCAGTTGCAAGAACAGATGGGCAGAATCGATGATCACGAAAGACGATTGGCAGATACAGGCCCTGATGTCGGGGCTTTAGAATCACTACAACAAGAAGTACAAGACAACGCGGCACACCTGAATCAGGTCACAGATTCGTTAGGGCAATTGAAAGACGTGTTCAATACTATTGGGACAAAACTGGGAGAACGGGTTGATTCCCATGACTCGCAATTGACCACGTTATCTCAGCAAGTGCAGAGTCTTACGAAATAAGTGATCGAAGTAAAAAAATCCCTCGAGCCCATTCGGGTGGAGAGAATAGAAGGCCGTGTCTTGAACCGCATCTTTCTTGGAGTCGTGACATTATTGGTGACGGTCGGCGTAGTGGGCCACATCTCTGTGACTGCGACGGAAGCAGTCCTGAGGTGTGGGCTTTCGGGTCTGAGTAAGTTGTCCGAGACTCTCCAGTCGACAGCTGCGCGGGCACAAGCTTCTCCTCATTCTCCTTCAGTATTCCGCAGTGCCCTATCAAACATTCAAGACAAGGTGGTTGTCCCTCTTTCATGGCGTGGCCAAGGGCGGTGGTTGACCGTAGCCGAGGGCAGCGGTCTGGGATATATCAGGCCCAGTAAGGTATATGACACTGCGTATCAGGATTTTGTGAAGGGTCGCTACGAGTTAGCCATCCAGCAGTTTGAAAAATTTGTAAAAGATTTTCCCACCAACTCACGGGCTCCGCAAGCGTATTACTTTCTTGGTGAATGCTATTACAACCTCGGAAATCTTAAACTCGCCGCTCAAAACCTGAGTCTGATCATCACTCGGCATAAAGAAAATGTGCCGAACTATCAAAACAGTCGACAAGTCCCCCCCGCGTTGTTTAGATTAGGCGGAGTATACGAGGAAGCTGGGAAACTGGAAAAGGCGAAGGCTTTTTGGGGGATTTTGTTGATAGACTACCCCAATACTTCGGAAGCGCACTTAGCCAGGAAGCGGCTAAAGAGGCTTCCGTAGTTATATTTCTCAGATTCCGGACTTGGACTGAGAGGCTATCCGAGTTTGGTGAGCGTAGCGAGGTTGTGTCAGGTTGAATAGCATTTTCCGATCGTTTGAGGCGCATAGCGTGGCCTATTACACGAAAAGGATCGAAGAATCTGGCCAAATCCAGCGCAACCGCAGTAGTTCAATCTGTTCTCGGGCGGCCTCCTAGCATTCAAGGGAAGGTTTGACTCTTCGAGTGAATTCCTCTGTTTCTGAACCTAAAATTCGAGTCCTCCCTGATACGGTATCCTCGCGCATTGCGGCCGGTGAAGTGGTTGATCGGCCGGCGTCGATAGTCAAGGAACTGCTGGATAATAGCCTGGATGCTGGAAGTTCATATATCACGGTTGAGGTGAAGGATGGTGGAAAGCAGTTCATTCGCGTCACGGATAATGGGGAGGGCCTGTCCAGAGTCGAAGCGCAGTTGGCTTGTCAGAGATTTGCCACGAGCAAATTACGCACAGAATCCGATTTATTCAGGATCGAGACGTTTGGATTTCGTGGTGAGGCGTTGCCCAGTATTGCCTCAGTTTCACAGCTGAGCATTGTCACGACGTGTGGTGAGGAGGCGGTGGGGACCTACCTCAGGGTAGATGGCGGGAAAATGGCCGCTCCGGAAGATCGGGCCTCGGCATTAGGTACACGAATCGAGGTCGCTAATCTATTTTATAACACGCCTGGTCGACAGAAATTTCTCAAATCGACGGTTACGGAGTTTTCTCATATCTCTCACGTGGTGCATCAGGCTGCGCTGGCTAGTCCTCACACACATTTTCGGTTGGTGCATCACGATCGAGAAGTCCTTGATTACCCAGCCGCTGACACATTCATGGATCGGGCCACGCAGCTGTATGGCGCCAAATTCATGAATGGAATGATGCCGATTGAAATGGCCGGGAGCGGGATAAGTGTGTATGGCATCATGGTGAATCCCTACCATGCGCGAACAACCCGGTCACCTCAGGAAATCTTCGTGAACCGTCGGCCGGTAAAAAATACGACAGTGTCACATGCTATCTATGAAGCCTATACATCCTTCCTGCCTAAAGGACGGCATCCCGTGTTTGTGGTATTGCTGACCGTTGAATCGATGGAGCTGGATGTGAATGTGCATCCGGCAAAACGAGAGGTCAAATTCTCTAAGCCGGATTTCGTACATCGATTGGTCAAAGAATCAGTTCGACGGCCGCTTCAACGAAAGGGAACGGTAATTGACCTGAATCATGCCACCGAAGAGCGTGAGGCAGAGGGCGTCGAGCAATCGAGTGAAAAAACGGGGGATTCCTCTCAGTTCTTTAGGGGTAAACACCACTCCACATACGTACTGTCGGGCGAGGTGTTTGACGGCGAACCACGACCCTTAGCGGCGCTTTCTGGCCATGGCGACGCAGTCAATGAACCGACAGGCAGTTATGAGTTGTCAGTGGACCGGACTGTTCGTGTATTGGGGCAGATCAGTCATACATACATCGTGGCACAGGTAGGGGCAGAGTTACATGTCTTGGATCAGCACACGATCCATGAACGTGTGCTGTTTGAACGACTGTGGCGTGGCTGGAAAGAGCGATCTCTCCCTTCACAAGCCCTATTGATCCCGGAACCCATTGATGTCCCTGCTCCCATGGCGTTGTTGTTGGAAGAACATGGTGAGGAGTTGGCTAAACTGGGCCTTGAAATCGAGCCCTTTGGGTCGTTGGCTTATGTGATTCGTGCAATACCTGCCATTCTTGGACAAATGGATTATGCTGCCTTGATAACGGATGTCGTGGATGACCTTTCCGAGTGGAAATCCCTCGCCTCCCTGGAGAAACGTATTCGTCCGGTGCTGGCGTCGATGGCCTGCCAGGGTGCGGTTCAAGCGGGTCGTCCCATGAATGAGCCTGAAATGAAGCGAGTGGTTGAAGATTGGATCGCAGAAGGTTTCCCTATGACCTGTCCTCATGGGCGACGTGTGTCGATGCATTTTTCGACCGACGAACTTCACAAGATATTCAGGCGCCTGTAGCGGGACGTTGAAAAAGCCCGCCAGCGGCGTTACTGGACGGATCTTTTTGAAAATCCCGCTTTGCGACTGGCATTGTGTGTACTTCCAATTAGATTGAACAACTCCTGAGAATTGTTGATTGTTGCCTTACTCTGGTAAAGCATGGCTGAGAAGACCCCAATCATGATGAGTCAAGAGGAGCGATCCGTTACGTATTCCCAAATCAAGCCGGTCGTCGTGATCGTTGGACCAACGGCAATTGGGAAAAGCCGAATCGCCATTCACGTTGCAAAAGCCTGGGGAACCGAGATTCTGACGGCAGACTCTACACAGGTCTACCGAGGAATGGATATTGGGACGGACAAACCCACCGCTGCGGATCATGCAGAGGTGCCGCATCGATTGATTAATATCGTTGATCCCGACCAACCGTTCAATGCTGGAGAGTTTCGTCGACTTGCGGTGCAAGAAATTGAACGATTGCATCGGAACGGTCTCCTTCCGATTGTCGTTGGAGGGACGGGACTCTATGTGCGCGCTTTACTGAGTGGCTTGTGGCCAGGCCCACCCGTGGATTGGACTCTACGGCGGAAGTTGGAGGCCGAAGTTGCAGCGGGGGGGATGGAAGGAATGTTTGCCGAATTGCAGCAGGTTGATCCTGAATCGGCCAACAGGTTGCATCCTCACGATCGCGTGAAAGTCCTGCGGGCGTTAGAAGTGTATCGGCAAACAGGTCTACCACTATCAAAAGCCCACCGGCAACACGGGTTTCAGGAACAACCGTTTCAGGCTTTGGTCCTGGGTTTAACGATGGAGCGATCGGCCCTCTATCGTCGGATTGAAGACCGCGTGGAAGTGGAATTAGCCAAAGGGTTGGTTGATGAAACACGACGGCTGTTAGGGGAAGGTTATTCCCGGCAGTCGGTTCCTATGAAGAGTTTGGGGTATCGGCAAATGGCGGGGTATATCGAAGGGGAATATCCATTTGACGAAGCTGTTCGACGCCTCAAACGTGACACGCGCCATTTCGCAAAACGTCAGATGACGTGGTTTCGAAAGGAGCCGAATCTGGTCTGGATTGAAGTGGCTCCTCACGAATCTCCAGATGTAGGAGCGCAACGTGTGTCTCTTCATATAGATCAATTCATGTCGGGGTTACATTTGAGTCGTGTTTCCGTGCGACCTATGCTTTCTCGGGTTCCCCAGGCCCAGTCGGGGTCGCAGGTGGGGGCCTGAAGATGATGACGAAAAAATGGACTGTTATATAAATCAAAAATTTTTCAAAATTGGGGCCACGGCCCAACACCCTCAAGTATAAAGAGGGAAAGGGGCTGTTCAAAATGGTCCGCTATTTCACCCGCCCAAAAACCCAAGAGCGCCAAGACGCCCTTTTCCACGGGCAAGGCCGCAGGGCCGGTGGCGCGCGGAGCATACAGAGCCTGTCCTGAGCAGCACCGAAGGAGAGTACGTGAGCACGACAACGGTCCGAGAACGCCGCTGGCGGCCCCTTCGGCTTTGCTCAGGACATGCTTTTTCAACAGACCCAATAAGGAAGGTAGGATGGCGACGAAAACGCAAGCAGACATAGCCGTGATCGGTGGCAGCGGCCTATACGGAATGGAGGGGTTGAAACGCATCAAAAGGGTGCAAGTGAAGACCCCTTTTGGGAAACCCTCTGATGCCATTGTGTTGGGGGAACTGGCTGGGAAACGGCTCGCATTTTTGTCGAGACATGGAAAAGGGCATCGCCTCAGTCCCAGTGCCATCAATTATCGGGCAAACCTGTACGCCTTAAAGTCCCTAGGGGTAGCACGGATCATTTCAGTGAGTGCGGTCGGGAGTATGAAGGAAAATATCAAGCCTGGAGACATTGTGTTCCCCGACCAGTTTATCGATCGAACACGACTTCGTCAGGGAACATTTTTTGATCAAGGAATTGTGGCACATGTGGCCATGGCTGACCCCATTTGTTCCGATCTGTCATCGGCATTACAAACTGCGGCGAAACACATCAACGTGTCCGTGCATGTTGGAGGGACATATGTCTGTATTGAAGGACCACAATTCTCCACCAAGGCCGAGTCGTATCTGTACAGATCCTGGGGTGTGGATATCATCGGCATGACCAATATGCCGGAAGCCAAGCTGGCTCGAGAAGCGGAGATGTGCTACGCGACAATGGCCTTGGCGACCGATTACGATTGCTGGCATGAAAGTGAGGAGTCAGTCACGGTGGAAGCCATTCTGCGAATCATGCACAATAACGTCACGGTGGCCAAACAGGTGATTGGCGATGTTCTTAAGCAGCCGTTGGCACACCGGTCCTGTGGCTGCGCCTCAGCTTTGGAAAATGCCATCGTGACTGCGCCGGACGCCATCTCAACAGCGACTCGACGGCGGTATAAGCTATTTTTGACACGAATGTTTCCATAATAGAAGTGTTAAAAAAGGCCGAACAGCAAGGCCGCAGCCCCTTTGTCACATGGAGCGTACACGTCAGTACGTGAGCATAACAAAGGGGCGAGAACGCCGCTGGAGGACTTGTTCAACACTTCCTCATCACCAAAAAGGAGTCAATCACATGGGTAAGTTGTTAGTAGTCGGGTCAGTGGCATTTGATACGGTACGTACGCCTTTTGGTGAGGTGAGTGATGTCTTAGGAGGGTCGGCCACGTATTTTTCAACCTCCGCCAGTTTCTTCACGGAAGTGGATCTAATTGCAGTAGTCGGTGAGGATTTCCACGAAGCCCATGTGGAGTTTCTTCGAAGCCGTGGCATAGATCTCACCGGCTTGGAGCGACGGAGTGGGAAGACCTTTCGATGGCAAGGCGAATATACATACCAGTTGAATGAAGCTCATACCCTTGATACGCAATTGAATGTGTTAGAAACATTTCGTCCCAAGATCCCAGACCAATATCGTGAGCCTCATCTACTTTTTTTGGGTAATATTGATCCGGAGCTACAGTTGGACGTGCTGAATCAAGTGAAACGCCCCAAATTAGTCGCATGCGATACGATGAACTTCTGGATTGGCGGCAAGCGGGATGCGCTATGGCGCGTCCTGGAAAAAATCGATATTTTGGTCATCAATGATGGAGAAGCCAGAGAATTAGGAGGAGATTCCAACCTCGTCAAGGTGGCTCAAGGGATCCTTGCTCGAGGTCCCAAGCAATTGATTGTCAAGCGGGGAGAATATGGCGTGTTGATGTTCAATGGCCAAGGAGTGTTTGGTGCACCCGCCTTTCCGCTGGAAATGGTGAAGGATCCGACCGGAGCCGGGGATACCTTTGCGGGAGGCTTTATGGGCTATTTGGCCGCGACCGGTGACTTTTCAGATGACGGAATGCGTCGGGCAATCATCTTCGGCAGCGTGATGGCTTCCTTTACGGTGGAAGCCTTTAGTCTTGACCGTTTGCGTCACCTGGACTATAAGGAAGTAGAATCCCGCTTCCGAGAGTTCAAGCGTTTAACACATTTCGAGGATCTCTCATAGATGACCCATGGTGGGTATCCATTTCGAGTGAATGACCGCTCTACAGACCGTTTACCATCGATTTAGTATTGACCGCCGGATGCCGAAACGTCTGTAATCGGGTACCCTGGGGTTTTCTCCTAATGGAAAAATGGTGAGTTTCGATCGTTGAGGAGCTAATGGAATCGTTTGGGCACACACTAAAACAAGCACGCGAGGATCAAGGTTTTAGCTTGGAGGACCTTGCCTCGTTGACACGCATCCAAGAAAATTATTTACAAGCCTTGGAGGAGGATCGGTTTGAGGCGATGCCTCAGCAGGTCTTTGCCAAAGGGTTTGTCCGTACCTACGCCCGGGCGTTGAACATGGATGAAGTTGAGGTGATGCGGCAGTTTGCCGTCGCCTCGGATTCTCATTATCAGCACGAGGAAGAAGAACAAGAACACGTCAAACAACAAATTGAAGAGAGTCGAAAAGGGAAAGCCAATCGAAATGTTGTGGTCGTGCTGATCGGGGTGATCCTAGTTGGGCTGCTCTTTGTTTTGCCTCAGGAACAATCACCCCAACCGGTAACGGATAGTCCTGCGACCACTCAATCAAAGGCTGTCCCGATCGCCGATTCAAAATCCGTTGGGGACGATTCACGCATGTCTCCGGATGACGTGAGCGGTTCTGCCAAAACGGAATCGGGGGCGAAGAAGCCAAAACCAAAACCTGCGAACAAACCAGTGGCAACCGTGAAGCCTCCTCCCAAACAACCCGTGACTCCGACTGCTTCTTCCACCCAAGCTAAACCCGAACGGTCGGTCACTAAGCCCGTTTCTGAGAATGTCATGTCTGGTGATGATGACTCCATAACCCTGAATCTGGAAGCCTCAGAAATCACGTGGGTCGTCGTGAGTACAGACGACAATGAGCCTCATGAAGCACTTCTTCAACCTGGGGAAAAAGCACAATGGTATGCGCAAGATCATTTTATCGTGACGTTAGGCAACGCAGGTGGAGTCAACGTCAAGGTTGATGGGAAGCCACGAGGGCCATTTGGTAAGGCAGGTACAGTTGTGCGAGATTTGATGATTCGTCGATAGTGGAAGATGGTCGTGATCGGTTCCCCTCTACGTAATCTAACATCCCCTTAGACAATACCGTGATGACAGATATTACACACCTACTCAAAGAGGCGGAAGCCGCGTATCAATACGCCGTGGCGCCCTCGTCTGGATTTCGGGTCGGCACGGCCCTGCAATCCAGCGACGGTCGGGTCTTTACAGGGTGTAATATTGAAAGCCCGGTCTATCTCGGGGTCTGTGCGGAGCGGGTCGCGCTGTTTAAGGCCTTATCAGAAGGCAGTCGGGAATTTGAAGCGCTGGCTATCGTGTGCGAAGAGGGTTTGCCGTGTCCTCCCTGTGGAACCTGCCGCCAGTTGCTCTGGGAATTTGCCCCAGCCCTGCAAATCATCGTCAGAGGCCAAAACGGAGTCCCGCTGACATATGCCATTGAAGACCTCCTTCCTGCCGTGTTTGAACGAGGCGGTCGCCAGCCGTTTCGTCCCAAGAATTGACGCCAATTTCCAAAGAAAACCGCTTGACAACGATTTTTTTCCACTGATATATTCGTCGGTCCTTGCGTCTTTTTGCAAATGAGTTTGGTCGGGTTGTATCATACAATTATAATGGTGTTATCCGAAGTTTACCCATTCATTGATTCAGCAGTGTGATGTTCTCATTCATCGAAGGAGGAATGCATGAAGAAGTTTCTCGCTCTTTTGAGTTTTGTGACGGCCTTCGCGTTTGTCGGAGGTGATTTCATTGGAAATCAGGTGGCCTTTGCAGGGGCGGAAAAGAATCCGTTAAAGAAACGTGCACCCAGGGATTCCAAAAAGATTAAGCCCCCTAAAAATCTGTACAAGGTGGCAAAAAAAGCTTCCGCTGAGGTTGTTGCGGAAGGCAAGAAGATTTTTGAGGGTAAGGGTACCTGCGTGAATTGCCATGGAAAAGCCGGGGATGGGCAGGGCCCTGCCGGCAAAGTGTTAAACCCGGGACCTCGGAATTTCACCAACTGCAAATTTCATAAAAAACGAAAAGATGGTGAACTGTTCTGGATCATTAAAAACGGCAGTAAGGGCACGGGCATGGTTGCGATGATTCCAGCCACCATTAATGAAGAAGAAGCCTGGAAAGTGATTGCCTATGAGCGATCGTTCTGTGGAAAATATGACAAGTATCGCAAGTAGCGTTTTCATTTTGTCAAATGATGTACTAGCTCACATAGTGGTGTAAATGCGAAAAAGCCCCCTTTAGGAATCATCCTAAACGGGGCTTTGCATTATGTG
>JAYWMS010000397.1:0-5593 GCA_035873215.1 Nitrospirota bacterium
ATTGACTATCCGCATGTTCTGATCGCCCCGTCAACTGTACCTGGACTGCTCGAATATTTTGGGAATCTGTCGTTGGTAGACCCTGGGCATCCAAGTACTGAAACGTAAATCCTTCCATATACTCAGCGACCGGCTGACGCCCACCCCTACCGACCTTACGTCGAAGGATGTGCGACGGCTCATCATAAGAATAGACGATCGTCTCATTGGAATCGCTCAGAAGACCGTTGCCGTTCAGGTCGGCTTGGAGACGGAGGGCCGTTGGATCATAGGTAACTCCGAAAAAATCATTGGACGACTCCTCATCAGAATTGAGCCCACTCGGATCATAGCCGGCCATCCGAATTTCTCGGGTCATCATATCCGTTGCCGCCCGGACGGTTTGCTGCATGGCCATTCGGTCTTCTTGGACGCGTTGGTGATTGAGTTGCACTAGATGAATGGTGTAGATCGCTGCGACGGTCGTTAGGCTCATCCCCAACGTGACTAAGAGTTCAACTAACGTCATTCCAAATTGATTGTGGGAATCGCTCGTCACGTTCATCGGTTATTCCGCCAGCATGGTCGACAACGTGACTGCATGCTGATCATCCGCCCAAGCCACCTTTACTAACACTTTTTGTAGGCCTGCTATCGGTATATTGGGTTGTATATTCGTAATTCGTTGGTATAGGGAATAGTCTGGAATCGTTTTATAGGCTTCCAGGGTTTCCAGAACCCCAGCCAGATTTCGGCGATACCCTTCTCTCTTGATTTCTTCAAGTCTTTCCTGAGCCAGGGTGGTGGCGATAGTCAAATGCTTGCCAAAAGACGCCCCTTTCATGGCGGTCGTTGTGAGTCCTGCTAACGCGAGTAATGCCACAAAGACCAGCCCCATGGCCACCACCACTTCGAGAAGCGTCATGCCTGCGTGATGTCTTATTGAGAGATGGCTGTGAGGCACCCCGATTTCCCCTCGATTCACAACATATGATTATTGGCTTGCCCGAATTCTTACGCGACCGGTCATGCTGACGGTAATGGATTTTTCGCCAACGGCATTGCTCAGAGTAATGGTCGCCAAACTTGACGCGATGCCTCGTGGATGAAAGATGGGGTTATTGTTTGCGTCAAAGGACACCCCGTGATAGTCATCTCGCAGATCTCTGGATGCGATGGACTCATCTGCCTCCCGTTTGCCGTTGTTATTGTCATCATCCAGAATAATGTATTGAAAGGGCTCGTCGAATATAACCCGAAACTCATTTCCCTGAGTCACGGCCTGCATTCTGGCTGACAAAAGATCGGATCGAATCAAACGCGCCGCCCCATTTAACCGGTACGCCGGAATCTGTGATGACAGCCAACCTCCCCCCAATCCGGCGACTATCGCAACCATGGACAGCACCACGAGTAATTCCGTTATGGTGTATCCGTTCCTGACCATTCCTCTAGACCCATTGGAGCTGTGGAATATTTCTCTCACATGGCCCCAAAATGCCCCAGACAAAATCGAAATCTTCAGCCGATGGGAATGGTCAAAAAAGCATGCCCTGAGTCTTTCCGAAGGGTCCGTCCAGTCCTGAGTACATCGAAGGCAAGGCCGCAGCCATTTTGACGCGCGGAGCGTACTCCTAGTCCGTGAGCGCGAACGCCGCGAAGAGCGGCAAGTCTGTGAGCCCGAAGGTCAGGCAACATGGCGAGAACGCCGCAGGCGGATTTTTTCAACATTCCTCGGATCATTTTCCCTTCTCACCACACCATTCCAAAATACCAACTCAGCACTTCCCGATAAAAAAATAGAGAGACGAGCGCCCCCGAGGCAAGAAAGGGACCGAATGGGATATAGTGCCCGCGTTCCATGACTTTGAAAAGCAAGAGAAGAATGCCGATTACGGATCCCGCCACTGACGCAAAGAACAAAGTTAAGAGCACAGGTTGCCATCCGAGAAAGGCCCCCACCATAGCCAGAAATTTGATGTCCCCACCTCCCAACCCTTCTTTTCCGAAGAGATGTGGGCTGAGTGCTGCCAAGCCCCACAAAATGCCTCCTCCAAGGAGGATGCCGATTACTGAATTGAGCCAACCCACAGGTAGCATTGTAGCCGCACACACAAACCCTATGATGATCCCTGGCAAAGAAATCACGTCTGGAATGATCAGATGGTCCAAGTCAATCCAGGTCACCACCAGTAGGGCAGACAGGAACACCGCATAGACAACTGCAGAGGGTGTCATACCAAATTTTGCAAGGATGGCGACATAACCCAAGCTGTTGAGCAGTTCAATGAGGGGATATCTGACAGAGATTCGAGCCTGACATTGGCGACACCGTCCGCCCAGTATCAGAAAGCTGAGCAGCGGAATATTATCAAACCAGGCAATCGCTTTTTCACAAGCCACACAGTGGGAACTTGGCCAGATGATTGACCGTCCATGGGGAAGCCGAACGATGCACACGTTCAGAAAACTTCCCACCACCAAGCCGACGACAAATACCGCCAGATAGAGCCACCCTGTACTCGTCATAGCCACATCTTGTGTTGAGAGAAAAATGCTTAATATACGCCTAATTGCGTACTTAGTATACTTTACATTGGGACAAATGGGCTGCTAGTATCCCTTAGATAATTCATCCTGAGGAAAACTTCGGTAGGAAAATTTCGGTGCCCCATGTCAGTACCTGCAAAAATTAAGAAGAAAGACGTGCTTCCCCTGAAGCGAAAACGCCCGGAATCCTTAACGGATCGTGAGCAAGAAATTCTTCAGCTCATTTGGTCTGGTCTCAAGAATAAGGAAATTGGCCAACGCTTGCAGATTAGCGTCAAAACCGTTGAGGCTCATCGCGCTAACATGATGAAAAAAGTCCGTGTTTCCAATGCGGCACAATTGCTCAATGCCGCCATTCAGGATGGACTGATTCAAATCAGATAGTCCGCCCCTGCTCTTATTTCCTTTTCATCCGCTGCCGTACCACTTCAAAGACAACTGCCGCAACACTCGCTGAAACATTGAGTGAATGAATCTCCCCATGTACCGGAATGCGGGCATGTTCCTGACACTTGTCCCACACCCCCCGACGTAAACCCTTCCCTTCACTCCCAAAGACGAGCATCACCGGCCGTGTATAGTCACAGTTCGTATATACGGCATCTGTATCCGGATCAAAGGCGACGGTCACGATCCCATCGTCCTCCAATCGTTCGACCAGTTTGCCGATATTCGTCGAGCGAGCGATCCGCATATGTTCTAGTGCACCTGCTGAGGCCCTCGCGACACTCGACGTCAGGCCGACCGATCTGCGCTCGGGGATAAAAATACCGTGCACCCCCGCGACTTCAGCCGTTCGAATAGCCGCCCCTAGATTTTGAGGGTCTTCGATGCCGTCGAACGCCACCAGAAATGGTGGAGAAAGCTGCGACCAGGCATACGCCAGAACGTCTTCTTCGCTTGCATAGGCCTTAGATGCCACCAACCCAACCACACCTTGATGGTGTCCCTGAGGCACCAGTCGATCAAGTTGCTCACGAGGCTCAACCATGATCGGCACACCTTGTGCCTTCGCCAGTTGGATGATAGGAGTGAATTGACGGTCACGATGCGTGACAAAGATTTTGACGAACGCTCTCGAACCTGCGCGCAAGGCTTCCGTGACGGGTCTCAGGCCAAAAAGCTTCTCAGAGGCGTCACCGCTTCCAGCGGGTTGACCCATCTGGCCGGTCTTCGAGGATGATACCCTGGGCCGCCAGGTCTTTCCGGATGTTGTCGGCCTCGGCGAAGTCCTTGTTTTCTCGCGCTTCTTTGCGTTTTTCGATTTGTTGTTTGATCCACTCATCGTTTTTTAAGGTTTCTTCTACGGTCAATTGACCTTCCGCCGATACGGACAATTTTGCAGAGCCCTGCAATGGAGTCGAACTAAATATCCATTCCGTAAGTTGAAAAAGCCCCAGAGGTTTTCCATATTGTCGAATGTCCATGCTAATGGTGTCTCTTTCCTGAGTAGACATTCCCAATGCCAACTTTTTGTTTAAATCTCGCCTCAATGCCTGGAACGCTGCTAGCGCTTTGGGAGTATTCAAATCATCGTCCATTGCCTGCTTAAATTCTTGTTCAAACTCACTAAGGAGACCATGTCGAACCTTGGACATTCCCGTGTGATTTCCGGGGCTCGTTTCCTTCAATCGTTGAAACAGGTCATAGAGATTGTCCAATGCAGACTTAGCTTCTGAAAGAGCCTGATCCGAAAAATTTAGGTCACTCCGATAATGCGTGGATAGGAGGAAATACCGCAGCGTTTCAGCCATTACAGGTTCAGCCCACTCGGACTTTTCAAAGATCTCCCGAATCGTAAAGAAATTGCCCAACGATTTCGACATTTTTTCTTCGTCAATGGTGACGAATCCATTATGCACCCAATATTTCGAAAATTCTTTCCCCGTGGTGGCACAGGATTGCGCGATTTCATTTTCATGATGCGGAAAAATTAAATCTTTTCCGCCTCCATGGAGGTCAAAGGTCTGACCTAAATGGCGGATCGACATTGCTGAACATTCTATATGCCAGCCCGGCCGCCCCGGGCCCCAGGGGCTCTCCCATGATGGCTCGCCTGGTTTGGCTCCTTTCCATAATGCAAAATCCATGGGATCTCGTTTTCGTGTATCCACTTCCACACGAGCTCCAGCCTGCAGGTCTTCCAATTTCCGATGGCCGAGTCGACCATATTCCGCATAGGACGGCACGTGATAATACACATCTTGTTCGATGGCATATGCATGTCCCTTGTCAACTAATGCCTGAATCATTTCCAGGATTTCCGAAATATGTTCTGTTGCCCGAGGTTCGACATCTGGAGCCAACACTCCCAACCGATTCATATCCCTCCTATAGGCATCCATATATTTGCTCGTGATGTCCTGCCAGGGAATTTGATCCTTTGCCGCCCGATTGAGAATTTTGTCATCGATGTCGGTAAAGTTTTTTACAAACGTGACGCGGTATCCTAGATGCATCAGATACCGGCGAATCACATCAAACACGATTGCACTGCGGGCATGCCCCAAATGACAGTCATCGTAGACGGTGACGCCGCAGACATACATGCGCACCTTCGGCGGGTCGAGGGGTGTGAACGTTTCTTTTTGATTGGAGAGCGAATTAAAGATTTTCACGAAACTTTGGATTTTTCACTGGCCGGTTCACGAGATTCGATCGTTTTTTTGGTTTGATATTTGACGATCCAAAACCCGAGGGCAAGCAAGACCACGAAAAGAATAGAAATGAGATTGAAATATCGTTCAATCAGTTCTTGCACCCATGGGCCAAAAAGTTGCAACGTCCCAGCCACGAGGAAAAACCGGGCTCCGCGGCTGATCAGCGAAGCCACCAGGAAGATTTTGAAATTGACGTAGAAGGCCCCTGCGCCGATAGTAAAAACCTTATACGGAATTGGCGTAAAACCTGCAATAAGAATGGCCCAGCCTTCATACTTTTGAAATGCATCATGGATTGTGGCCACTCTGTCTGGCCCCATAAACTTCAATAAAATCGGTCTGCCTCCATACCAACCGATGGCATACCCAAACACACCGCCCAGGACTGACCCGACGGTGCTCAC
>JAYWMS010000472.1:0-2026 GCA_035873215.1 Nitrospirota bacterium
TGTACCGAAAGCAATTTGAAGCCGCCGCAGACCAATACCACCTCCCCTGGACCCTACTAGCTGCTCAAGCATACCAGGAATCTCGATGGGATAAACACGCCAAAAGTCCCACAGGTGTTCGCGGGCTGATGATGTTGACCAGGGATACGGCATCTTCGTTAGGTATTAAAAATCGGCTTGACCCCGAAAAGAGCATTGAAGGTGGGGCTCGATACCTGGCATACCTCCAGAATCAGATTCCGCAAGAAATCGCCCACCCCGATCGTTTATTCATCGCCCTGGCGGCTTATAATGTTGGCTTGGGTCATATAAAAGACGCCCAACGGTTGGCCACCCGGTTCCACAAAAACCCGGAGTCGTGGTCCGAATTGAAAACCGTCCTGCCATTGCTGGCCAAAAAGAAATTCTACAAACAACTACAATATGGCTACGCCCGTGGTCGTGAACCCGTCCATTACGTCAAACGCATCCGCACCTTCCGGACTCTTCTGGAACAGTATTTCAGCGAGATCTGATTTTTCTGGTTACAAAACCATTCCCTTCTTAATTCTCAAGCTTCTTAATTGGAAGCTTTCAATCAACCGCGTTGTTCTTTGCACATTAATCCTACCGTTACTAGGTATCTTCTTGTTAGGGAAAAATCTTTGGATCTCATGTTTCTAGTCATTCTCGCCAATGGGGTTTCACCATCTTTCACGAAACTAAACGGAAGTTTTTAGTATGAAGCTCCAACCCACCGAACGATGATACACCTCATGGTAGATGTCAAAATAATGCTATCAAGAGAAAAGATTACTCACTGCCTTACTGAATTGCGTCCGGACTAGAAGGACAGGTATAAGAAAATTGACTAGGTCTGCCAATGAAAACTAGCTAGAATCCTTGGTCAGATAGAAAGTTTATTCAAACAACCTGGAGGTAGATGCAAGTGAGGTGGAGTGTCAAAGTAGTTGCCATCGCTATCGCGGGAGGTACTATTTTTGCCATAGGGTTGACTCTCATCGGCAGTGACAACCGTCACGCCAAACCCATGCTCAAGGGGTTGAATACCTGGCATGTAAAAACGCTATTCACAATCGGCGATTCCCTACCCTCTCTCGATCAACCGTACCAACCCGTGGGCATCCCCGATGGGATTGGAGCCTTGTCTCTGACTGACACAACCGTGCGGGTTTTTGTGAATCATGAATTAGTTAAACAGGCGGGCTATGAATATCAGCTAAAAAACGGAACTCGACTTACTGGAGCGCGGGTTAGTTTTTTTGACCTTGATCGTACCTCACTTACGATCGTGAACAGCGGAATGGCCTATGATGCGATTCATGATCGTCAAGGAACTCCGGTCACGCAGGCATCTCAAATCAATGAGAAAGGGAACTCACGATTTGGATTTTCTCGGTTTTGTTCTAGTCATTTGATTCAGGCCGGGACATATAATTTTATGGATACAATCTATTTTACTGGTGAGGAAGCCTTAGACCCTCCCGTGCATCCGCACGGTGGAACGTTGTGGGCCTTAGATGTACAAAGCCAAACACTGCACGCAGTACCAGCGGCAGGCCGAATGAGCCTTGAAAACATCGCTCCGTTACACACTGCTCAGGGCCACACCGCCTTCCTCATCAGTGACGATTCCCTACCACAATCGCAGGAACCGAATTTGGTTGCAGAAATCGCTCATCGCACCACACCTGCTAACCAGATCGTCAGCGCCCCCTTATGGTTATACATAGGCACGATCAACGCAACGGATTCGGACATGAAACGAATACATCTTGATGGCAATGAGATGACTGATCATGCTTTTCTTAATCGAAATGGATTGCTCATCGGAGATTTGTTTTATTTTGTGGCCGATCATTCTGTACGAAGAGTCTCTCAATTTAAGGGCACCGGAAACATGACAAGCGGGACATGGAAAAGAATTTCTGTCCGTGATGTGTCCAAAGCAGGCCAACCAGGACATGATGGGTTTGGGTATAAGAACGGTTTTACTCTTCGTCGTGAAGCGCAGGCTGGTGGCGCC
>JAYWMS010000498.1:0-6435 GCA_035873215.1 Nitrospirota bacterium
GACGGGTGAAATAGAGGACCTTTTTGAACACTCCCACATCTTTCCAGATTGTGACGCAGCGTAATAGCGCCAAATAAACATTTCAATATTTTTGAGTTATTCAACAGGCCTATTTTGCGATCATGATGCAGCCAATAATTCGACCAACGTCTCAACGTGAGCTGTCTGTGGAAACATATCGAAAATTTGCACGCGGCCAAGACGATACCCACCATCACACAATCGCTTGACATCCCGGGCCAGAGAGGGGGCATCACAGGAAAGGTAGAACAGCCTGGGCACCTGTAATGATACCAACGATTTGGTGCAATCCTTGCTCAATCCTGTTCGCGGCGGATCAACGATGATGACGTCATAGTCGTCTTGTCCCACTTCCATCAGATATCGTTCGGCTGTCACAGGACGGAATCGACACCGGCCTATATGATTGATGGATGCCGATTTTCTGGCATCAGCCACAGCAACCGCATTCCCCTCCACTTCTGTCACAAGAGCTCCCTGACGTGCCAGGCTTAAACCTAAACAACCAACGCCCGCAAATAATTCCAAGATACGCAGTTGGGTACAGCCTCCGATCCAGTTCAGCAACGTTTGTTGGATCATTTCATACACCGCCCAATTGGCCTGCATAAAGGAACGATCACTAATCCGAAACACCAAATCTGCAAACCGTTCGAACAGATACTCCTCACCTTGAACCACTCTCAAAGGTTGGCGCTGCCAGCGAGAGTCAGCTACAAACGATGCCACGACTCGACCAGTAACGGTGGGAATATCTTGAAATAATTCGAGTAAAGCTTGAGTCTGTTCTTTTTTAAACACCTTGCCTCGGAAGATAAGTAAGTGATTTCCGAAACTGGCTGATGAACGGATCTCAATATTTGAAAGTGGCATGGGTAACGTGCTGACTCGCGCCAAGCGTGTTTCGACTTGCTCCACAACCAGCCGCAAAGCCTCAGGAATGAGTAAACATTCTGTACCGGAGATGAGTTGGTGGGACCGTTCTTGCCGAAACCCAAGATGGAACCCATTATCCTGTGAGAAGACGGCAAACCGCACCCAACGCCGATATTCATAGGGAAATGGAGACGGCACAACTGGCATGAGATCCAGCGCACCGACATGACCAATCCGAGCAAACGCTTCGCGCACGATATCCGTCTTTTGTTGGAGCTGCGCGTCGTATTTTACATGTTGAAACTGACACCCTCCACACACCCCAAACTTAGGACAGGCTGATGCAATGCGATCAGGCGACGAAGTGTCCACTGATTCCAAGGTGGCAATTTGATAGCCATGTTGAACCTCACCCTGCAGGAGAGTGACTTGTTCGCCAGGCAACGTGCCTCGCACAAAGGTGGCGAGGGACCCTACATGAGTAAGCCCCCACCCTCCAGCAACAACTCGCTCAATGGTGGCAGACGTCAAGGAATGACTCATCAATAAACCCTAATAGAGTTCCGAGAAATTAAATAAAAAGGAGGGTTCAAAAGGGCCCACTATTTCACCCACCCCAACCCAAGGGCGCCAAGACGCCCTTTTCCACGGGCAAGGCCGCAGTTTCTTTGACACGCGGAGCCTACAAGCCAGTACGCGAGCGCGAACGTCGCGAAGAGCGACAAACTTGTGAGCCCGAAGGTGACAAAGAGGCCAGAACGCCGCTGACGGGTCTTCTCAACCCTCCTTCAAGGTTCCGATCGAAGGTCGACGTTAAGCAGTTTGATTTTACGATGGAGATGGCTCCGCTCAATCTTTAAGTCATCGGCCGTCTTGGATACATTCCAGCCATTATCCCGCAATCGATACGTGATATATTCACGCTCGAACGCATTGCGGGCATCTCGCAAGGAACCATATACATCCGCCGGATTCACACGCTGGTAGTGATTGACCTCCCCTCCCGGCATATACGGCAGGATATCCGAAACATCTATCAAGGTTTTGGGAACCATGATCATCAAGCGTTCAACCTGATTGCGCAATTCACGGATATTCCCTGGCCATTCATGCCGAGCAAGAACATCAAGGGCCTCCTTCGTCATATCTTTGATCTTCATTCCCTGCTCTTCAGCATGGATCCGAAGGAAATGACGAACCAGGGCAGGAATATCATCTCTTCGAAACCGAAGTGGTGGAACATCAATCGGCAGCACATTGAGTCGATAAAATAAATCTGCGCGAAAATTTCCCCTTTCAATCTCTTGTCGCAAATCTTTGTTCGATGCCGCGATGACCCGAACATTGACCTTAATCAATTTCGACCCACCGACTCGTGTAAACTGTTGTTCTTGAAGTACGCGGAGAACTTTGGCTTGTGTGGCAACACTCATATCCCCGATTTCATCAAGGAATAGGGTTCCCCCATCCGCAAGATCAAATTTCCCACGACGTTGGGCAACAGCTCCGGTGAACGCCCCACGTTCATGCCCGAACAATTCTGTCTCAATCAGCGTCTCGGGAATAGCTGCGCAATTCACTTCGACAAAGGTCCGATTCTTGCGCGGACTATCAAGATGAATGGCGCGAGCCACTAACTCCTTCCCAGTTCCGTTTTCTCCAGAAATCAACACACGACTATGCGTGGGGGCTGCCGCAGCGATGGCCAGCCGTAACTGACCCATGGCTGGTGACTCACCAATGAGTTCAGAGTGACGGTCTACCTGAATGCGAAGATTCAGGTTTTCTTCCTCCAACTTTCGCTGGTGAAAGGCATTCCTCACCAGAATCGTCACCTTTTCCAGGTCCAGTGGCTTTTCTAAGTAATCATAGGCTCCTAACTTTGTGGCTTTGACCGCGGTTTCTACGGATCCATGACCAGACATCATTACGACCATGAGGTTTGGAAATTGCTGGCGGACACGCTTGAGCGTCTCTAGCCCGTCCATCTCTGGCATCCAGATATCCAAAATCATAAGATCTAAGGGATCGGTACGAATCGCCTTCAAAGCTTCCACGCCACTTTTGGCTAACGTGACTTGATAGCCTTCATCCTCCAAAATACTACTCAGCGTATTGAGGATTGACGGTTCGTCATCAACGATGCAGATGCTTCCTGACACGATATCCTTTCTCCAATTTACACTCCTGACGATGACAAATTATGTCAGCATTCAAAAGTAGAGACGACAATCTTGGAACAGCAAGTCTAAACAAGCCCCTTTATGCGACAGGCAACTCAACCGTAAAGATCGCCCCCTGGGGTTGATGATTCGCCACCTGAATCGTCCCATTGTGGTCGGTAATAATACGATGCACAATAGCCAATCCCAAACCCGTTCCGCTATGGCTTCGTGAAAAATAAGGCAAAAATAACTTGTCCTGATCTTCGTGACGAATTCCCGGGCCTTCATCCATTATCTTGGCCACCACGCGATGGTCTTTCCAATCCATTTCGGTTTCCACCCAAATGCGTCCTTTTTCATCCATAGCTTTGATGGCATTGTCAAACAAATTCACAAAGACTCGACGTATCTGCTCTCGATCAATATTGATAGGTGATAACTCCGGGTCCAAATTCAGCACAAATTCCACATCATGATGCCCACCAGTGTACAGCGCGACCACCTTTTCAATAATGTCATGCAGTGATTCCCGGGTCATTTGAGGCGCAGGCATTCTCGCAAATTTGGAAAATTCATCAACCATACGCTTCAGACTTCCCACTTCATTGACAATCACCTTGGTTGATTGATCAAAAATATCTTGAAAGTCCGGCGCCCCTTCGAAGAATTTCTTCCGCAAGCGCTGAGCAGCCAATTGAATCGGGGTTAGGGGATTCTTAATTTCGTGCGCAATTCGTTGAGCCACTTCCTGCCAAGCCGCCGCCTTTTGTGCCTTGATCAATTCAGTCCGATCTTCAAAGACCAACACAAAGCCCAGGTCATTTCCCGACTCATTTCGCATGCGGGAAAGGTTCAAGCCGATGGCCAACACCTTACCCTGAGAATCCATTTGGCCACTCAAAGAAAGGCTTTCACGCCCGTCTACTAAGATTCGATCATAGGCTTCTTGGAACAGCGTCATTTCCCACTCCTTAAACACCTCGAACACTTGACGCCCACGAACGGCATCAGCACCTATTCCCAGAATTCGTTCTGCCGAATGATTAAAGGTGGTAATAGTGGCCTTCACATCGATCGACATCACCCCTGACGCAATAGTTTCCACCACGCCTTCCGTGTAAGCCCGCCGCCGATCCGCCTCGACATTCGATTGAATGAGCGATTGATTCGCCTCTTCCAGCTCAGCCTTATTGTTAGACAAATCGGAGGTCATGCGATTGAAGGATTCAATGAGCGTGCCGATTTCATCTGTCGCATTAACCGCAATTCTGACACTCAAGTCACCTCGAGCCACAGCCTCTGTGCCTTCAGCCAATTTCTGAATTGGCACCGTAATACCACGAGCGACATAAAACCCAAACCACGTGGCACTAAACAACAACAGAACCGTGACGACAGCGACGAACAGATACGCGCCACCTTTAATAGGATTCTCCATGGCTTTGATTTGACGAAAATCGGTATACTGCCTGGCAATCCCTTCCATTTTGCTCAACAAGGACTCCGAGATATACGTGTCAACCACCACAACACCCTCAATCTCCCCAGGCTGAGAGTTTGACAGGATCGGAACCGCGGCACGGATCAGCCTCCCCACAGAAGCCTCCTGAACCGAGGTGAGATCCTCACGGGTATCCAATGCCTGAAGCACCAACTGCCCGGCAGGCAAACTGAACACCGAACTCGGCACATCAGGATCGACCATCCGCGCTAACGTTTCCAATTTAGAGGAAAACACTTCGATGCCTGTTAAATTAAATTCCGCGCGCTTCCGGTCCATAGCCGCCATGAGAATTTCGCGGTGTTCCGGGCGCAGCATTTCCTCTCGAAAGATTTCTTTACTGATGGCGCGAGCACTTTTAATCGTGAGGTCCGTATGCCCCTGATGGTACATTCTGGCCATTTCCTCGGAATCCTTGAGTACTTGTTCAATCTGATCATTAAACCAAACCTTCATGACCTCACTGATCACGCCACTCGCTACAAAGGCCAACAACACAGTCGGCACCAATGAAAATCCGATAAAGGCCGCAATGAGTTTGGTGCGGAAACCGGAACCCAGAAGACGATGTCGACGTTCAAAATACGCCTTAATCAAATTTCGAGATAACAGCAACGTGAGCACCACCAGGCCCACAATGTCCAAGTACACGAGAAACAGAACCATGGCATAACTAGCACTAGGAAGGATGGAATCAGGTTCGGTGCCCCCCATCACCCCAAAGCGGGCGTAATACATGGTCAGGAACAAACAGGGGATCAGAAGGAGAAGAACAATCCAGACAGGCTTTAAATGGAGGCTTTGACTTTTCGACCCAGGCTCTTCTTCACGGATCAATCGCTCCCGCGATTTGGAAGAAGGAAGGAGATGAGGAACAAGTTTGGAGGAAGAACCCATCGGGACCACAATTCCTCAAACAGCACTAATTCACGGTGTTCAAGAAAGACTGATTGATCGACAAGACACGCATTCTATGCACAACGATCAGCCATCAGAATCCGGACAGTCAGAGAACACGAGCGGTCGCATAGTGAAGGTAGGACAACACAGATTCGAAATGATTCAACGGAGGCCCTACCCTATTCACGAGTGATTGGAGGGCAACAAGGAACGCACCCAATAACGTGCGAAATTATTTGTTTGTTCCAGATGCCCGTTCGACATATTTCATGCGGAGCGTATACAGCATATCCAGTAACACGGTGGCTTCATCTGATGAAAGATTACCCTGTGTCTTCGTTTCCAACATAGAAAGAATTTCGATAATTTCCTTCGCCTGTGGAAGATTTACGGGGGCCGCTGGCTGATCAGGGGAGAATTGCTCACCCAGCAGCATTAAGGTTGAGGTGCCTAGAGACAAGATGAAGGAAGAAAAGGTGAGTGGAATGGCTTCCTCGTGCTCCTGGGGGTTGGCAGCTGAAGCACGTGGCGCATCGGCAGGTGGGGCTTCTACGAACGGTGCCGACGAGGGTGCGGGTGCCGGATCAGCAGCTCCACGCTTATCTCGGATGACAAAACCACGCTCTTGATCTTCACTCATAGAAACTCCCCCCCTAAATCATTAAAAAAACTACCATAATCCTTATATGCCCGCAAGAAAGAGACCGATGAAAGCCACACAGGAAACCAGTATCAACCTGTTGAAAATTTCTCTCATATAGCCCATTTATGCCCTGGATGAAATCGATATCTATAGCCGACGTGAATGGTCAAAAAAGGACGAGAACGCGGCTGGCGGCTTTTTTCACCATTCCCGTATAATAGCGGGGCATGACAGGAAGAAAGACTGAAAGAAAGAGTCATCCATCTGACAGGTACGGGATTGTCGTCTAAAGGGACAAATGTCTGACGCGTTTGACAAGCTAACAGAGG
>JAYWMS010000277.1:0-1634 GCA_035873215.1 Nitrospirota bacterium
AATTCCTTTTTTCGTGCAAGCTGATTCCACAAGACCTGTGCATGTTTTTGGGCATACCCCTCGTGAGAAAACAGGATGGTATGCTCACACCGAAGGTCTGTGGTTAGACAAGTGCCAATCGTTGAATCAAAACCATGGACAAGGACCTTTGAGCAAGAAGCCCGATGGGCCACAAGGCGTTCATCTTGTTCCAGGACATCATCAAGATAATCAGCGACAAACGGTTGGCTTGACCACTCGCTAATAGCCGCATCATCTTCCGGATACAGTAGGACAGCGGAAAAAGCATCCCCTGGGTTGACTGAGGGCGCACCTTCAGGAAACAAGCTGCGCCACGTCACGGATGGAGTTTCCATCTCCTGGGAAGGAATTCCGCTCTTGATGCCCCATTGGGGGTTAATTGAAATTTCTTGATGGAAATCCTGGTCTTGAAGAAGCAATGTGTTGTTCTTCATTTCCAAGGATTTTCCAGATGCAGCAAACCCTTGGGGATTGGGCGCTGTAAACGAGAGTCCAGTCGAATCATTAATCAGCGTGACCTTTTGAGCCATTCCCTTTTTCACGGTCAGACCGAACTGTTTGTCTGAGTCGATATAGCGATGGGGAGGGTCAGGATTCGGTAACCACGAGATTTCATGGGAGCGAGATGGGTCCATAAATATTTCAAACAACTGTTGGCCTGAAGGATGCGTTGGCTTGAAAAAATTGCTAAATAAGCCAAATGCCCCTTGGGAAGGATACGTCGGAATGCCTCGGTAGGTTAATGGTCTGGGTGTGCCGGGATTTTGGTCATCATAAAGCCCGCGAATGAACTCAAAAGCCGCACTTCCCGTACCGGGAAGAAGAGAAAGAAACAATTCCACCACCGGAAGATAATCGATCTTGTCCCAATGCATGGCTGACATGCAGGACATAAACTGGGCTTCCTCAAATCGACCGTCTTTTAATACATAGAACGCATCTTTCCGTTGCCGAATCGTCGCCTGCCCCGTTGGCTCAATGGTGAGATCATCATCTCCGTAGAAGAACTCGACTTCGGACAGTGGCACCCCCATGATTTGGGAAGCCATTCCTCGCAGATCCTGCCGAGTTATCTGTTGCCATCCCGGGCGGGAAGATAAATCGAATGAATTGCGGTTAACTAATCCGTTGGGTTTTATGCCTACCCATTGCCCCCAATCCAGGTAGAGCCGAGCTGAAACCAATCGAACCGGGCCAAGATCCGACAGGGACCACTCACATTCATGCAATGGATTCCCATTCGGGTCCGTCATCAATATCCGCCGCCCATCAGCCCGATAAAACACCATATGACCACTGGGTTGGCGTCGCATCGTGACCTGCTGTAGCCCGGATTCTGTTGTATAAGTCCGGTTGCCGTGTAGGGCTAAGACTCCCGGCCTGGACATTAGACCACAAATTGTTGTGAGATCTTTGGACATGTGGTGCGCCCTAAATCATCAGATTACACAGAATTCCCATGACGATTGGGAGGTGTACCATAAAGAAAGAACAATCGGAAAGTGACCACCGATACAGGGATGAGTACTCGATAGGTAGAGCTGTAAGGGGTGATTGATGGTCGATTAGTCGAAACCCATTCTCGTTTAGAACCTGAAGAATGACCAACCCAA
>JAYWMS010000090.1:0-3979 GCA_035873215.1 Nitrospirota bacterium
ACGTAACCAAAGTGATTCTTCATCCTCAGCTCCCGATCAATCCCAAACTCATTCGGTACCCCACGAAACTTGGCAACAACCATGCAGTAGTGTTGTTGGGCAATTCCATCACGCTGACTCCGGGCACGGTCACGACTGAAGTGTCCTCCAACGAGCTTGTGGTTCATGCGTTGGATGAGAGTTCTTCTGATGATCTCACCGCAGGGGTCATGGAAAGCAAAATTGCCCAAGTCTTTCAATCGAGGACACAAGCCTAATGTTTACGGTGTACCATTTTGCGTTTCTGGTCATTTCGATTCTCATTCTTGTGTATATGTTTCGTGTCTTTCGAGGGCCTACGGTCTATGACCGTATTCTCGGACTCAATGGAATTTCGACAAAGGCGATTATTTTGCTGACCATTTTGGGAACTCTCAACGAGCGATTAGAAATGTTTGTGGATATTGCCCTTGGATATGCGGTGCTCAATATTGTGGGAGGCTTGTCCGTAGCCAAGTATTTAGAACACAAAGGAACACCAGAATGCTAAGCATCGACGCCATCTTGATTTGTATAGGGCTCTTTTTTTTAACCGTCGCGGCTATTGGAATGATTCGACTGCCTGATGTGTTTTCTCGTTCTCATGCGTTGGGCGTTGCCGATACCCTCGGGATCTTTTTTACCTTATTGGGGGTGGCCTTGTATCAAGGGTTAGCCCTTACTGATGTGAAAACCCTGTTGATTCTCCTGGCTCTTTGGCATCTCAATCCTGTCACTTCCCATGCGATCTTAAGAGCGGCACTGCGGACAGGGATCAAGCCCTGGACAAAGGAGCAGACGTGAGCGCCTTTGACGACTATCTCCTTCTTCTCCTGGCGGTCGTGACAGCGTTAGGAGCTGTGGCGATCCATGATCTCTTCGGAGGGGTTTTAATTCTTGCAGCCTATAGTTTTTTTCTCGCGCTATTATGGGCTGGTAGTGGTGCCGTGGATGTGGCGTTCACGGAAGCGGTCGTTGGCGCGGGTCTTTCTACGGTGTTTTTTTTGGTGGCCCTTTTTCTCACGTCCCATCAGGAAGAAGGCAGAGAACAACCACGGACTCGAATTGTTGTCCTGGTGAGTGTTGGGATACTGGGCTTTCTCCTTCTTTTCGGATCTGTGGATTTGCCGGTTGTGGGGGATCCGAACTCCCCTCCGAATGCCCATATCTCCCCCATCTATTTGAGTAAAAGCTTGGAAGAGACTGATACGCCAAATGTTGTCACCGCAGTATTGGCTGACTACCGCGGATTCGACACCTTAGGCGAAACCACCGTGATCTTTACGGCAGGTCTGGCATGTTGGATGTTACTCAGAAGGAGACGAGATGATTCGGCCTCATGACAGCGTGATTGTCCAAACTCTTGCTCGGGTGTTCGTGCCCATCATCCAGTTGTTTGCCCTCTATGTGCTTATTCATGGTCATGATAGTCCTGGAGGTGGATTTCAAGCCGGTACGTTATTTGGCGCAAGTATCATTTTACTTGTCCTGGCCTTTGGCATTCAGAACTCCCATGCCGTATTAGAGAGCCGAGCGATTTTCGTGGGCGGGATCGGCATCTTGATTTACGCAGGGATCGGCCTGCTTCCTCTTCTTTTGGGACACGAATATTTAAATTATGCGGAACTGCCCATCCCCGGCATGGAAGCTTCCGCACGAAGACATTGGGGTATATTAGGAATTGAAATCGGAGTCACGGTGACGGTGGCTGCCACAGCCGTTTCGATTTTTTACAGTTTGCGTGGAGAGGAAGGACGTCATGACTGAGATCCTCCTGAACCGCCCAAACTTTTTGGCCTTTATCATTTTATTCCTGATAGGCCTCTATATCATGGTGCTTCACAATAACTTGGTGAAAAAACTTATAGGCATGTACATCATGCAAACTAGCATCATTTTGTTTTTCATCACACTAGCCGTAAAAAATAACAGCACGATCCCAATTCTGTTGCCTTCCGCAACCGCCCTTCCTCCAGAAACCTATGCCAATCCTTTGCCCCATGTGTTGATGCTCACCGCGATTGTAGTTGGGGTGAGTACCTTGGGTGTTTCTCTGGCTATGGTCATTGCCCTCTACCGACAATATCACACCTTAGAAGAAGATCAGATCCTCGAGAAGTTGCCATGACAAGCCACTTGCCCGGCTTATTGTTCGTCATCCCATTTTTTGCGGCTATTGTGATTCCAGTTGTTGGCCTCAGCAACACGAAACTCTGTCGCCCCATTGCCCTTGGGGCCTTACTTCTCCTGAGTGTGATGTCGCTTTTGACATTTGATGAGGTCGTGTCCTCTGGCCCTCTGTCTTATGCCTTTGGAGGATGGGCTCCGCCGATTGGGATTGAGTGGGTCGTGGATGGTTTGAGTGGCCTGCTCATGATCGTCGTGAGTGTGGTCGCGCTCATTGCTCTTGTTCATGCGGGACCCTTTGTTCAAAGGGAATTGCCCGGTCGGGTGATTCCTTTTTATAGTCTGTCCCTCCTCCTTGTTGCCGCATTGGGTGGGATGGTGTTGACGGGGGACCTGTTTAATTTATTTGTCTTTTTAGAAATCGGCTCACTCGCCAGTTATGTGCTAGTGGGTGTGACCGGGGGACGTTCTCTCCTTTCGGCCTTTCGATATCTGATTCTTGGAACGATTGGCGCCTCGCTCTATTTGTTGGGCGTCGGGTATTTGTACGCAGCGACTGGGACGCTCAACATGGCCGACCTGGCCACTCGCCTTCCTGATGTGCTGGACTCTCGCGCCGTGCTCACAGGATTGTTGTTCATTGTGTTGGGATTGGGAATCAAGATGGGTCTATTTCCTCTTCACGGATGGTTGCCTGATGCCTATTCCCATGCGCCGGATGCCTCCAGTCCGCTCATTGCTTCAATCGTCACGAAAGTGCCTTTGTATGCACTGGTTCGCATTTCCTTTTGGATTTTTGGGATCGGTACAGTAAGTACGCAGATTCCGATCATGACGGTATTAGGGTGGGTGGGTGCCATCGCGGCGGTTGTCGGTGCCTTCCTGGCATTGTCGCAAGAAAATTTCAAACGCATGTTGGCGTATTCCAGTGTCTCCTCCATGGGAATATTTGTGATGGGCTTCAGCCTGGGAACTCAAACAGGATTTGCGGGAAGTCTGTTTTACCTAGTGACAGACGCATTGATGAAGGCTTCTCTCTTTGGCATCGCCGGTGCCGCCATCTATCAGTGTGGCGCGAAAACCATTACGGACCTTGTTCGTTTGCGATCCAATATGCCTTGGGTGTTGGCTGCGCTGATTGTGGCGGCGTTGTCCATGGTTGGCATTCCTCCAACCGCGGGGTTTTTTGGAAAATGGTATTTGATTGTGGGTGCGTTGGAAGCTGAGAAATATCTCGCGGTGGTAGCTATTTTGGTTTCGAGTCTTCTGACGGCCGGTTATTTTTTTCGAGTGTTTCAAAGGGTCTGGGCGGAATCTCCCGCAGGCGCCGAATCTATTTCTACGGAAACCCCATTTCCCATGCGGCTGAGCTTGGGTACCCTGACGGTTGGAATTCTCGCTCTGGGTTTGGGAAGTGATTTCGTGATTGAAATGATTTTAGAATCCGCTATTCCAAAAGGGTTTTAACTGATTAGCTAGTTGAGTGAGTCGGTATAGTGATGGTCTTTCTCCTTATTCCCCTTCTTCCTCTTCTCGCATTTTTGATCATTGGCCTAGGTGGCCAATGGTTAAGAGGTGACAGCCACCGGGTCGCGATTCCCGCTATTCTAGTTTCTTTTATCTTGTCGGTGCTGGCTTTTGTGCAGGTCCTACAGACGGGGCCAATTGAATTGCCCCTCTATACCTTGCTGCAATCCGGATCACTCACAGTCGAGTTAGGGTTGTATATCGACCAACTGACAGTTCTGTTGCTTCTGCTCGTGTCTGGGGTCAGTGGTGTCGTGCATGTCTACTCATCCCGGTACATGATTGGCGACCCACGCTACAGTCGATT
>JAYWMS010000022.1:0-3594 GCA_035873215.1 Nitrospirota bacterium
TGCCTAGGTCATAGGTTGATGCATATCAGGACTGGCATAGGGATTTTCTTATGATAGGATGGTGAGACGACCACAACGGACCACCCCCAAACCAACAGGCAGGAGAAGAGGGAAATTCGTGAAGAGTCTTTTTAATGCCTACCACATGATGGATGGGTACGACGAAATGTTTGAAGGTGCAGGACAACCCCGTCCACATTACCGCCAACTTTACAATCGACTACAGGATCTCTCACTACGCGACTTCGAATTCAAACGACGTCAGGGGGATCAAGCCTTTCTACGTCAAGGCATTACCTTTACGGTCTATGGAGATCCGCAACAAACTGAAAAAATCTTTCCCTTTGATTTGATTCCGCGAATCATTCCGAACAGTGAGTGGCAGATGATCGAAGGCGGCATCCGGCAACGCGTGACAGCCCTTAATCATTTCCTTCTGGACATTTATGGAGACCAACGCATTCTTCGCGATGGCATTGTGCCAAGAGAACTCATTGAAAGTTCAGCGCTGTTTCAAAAGGAATTTATCGGGTTTCGGCCACCCAAGGACATTTACATTCATGTTGCCGGCATCGATCTTGTTCGAGATCACCAAGGCCAATATTGTGTGCTTGAAGACAACCTTCGCTCGCCTTCTGGTGTCTCCTATGTGCTGGAAAATCGCATTGTCATGAAACAATTGTTTCCGGATTTATTTTCGGAAATGCGCGTCCGTCCGGTCGATCATTACACTACCCAACTCTCGGACATGCTTCGCTTTCTCGCTCCAGCCACGCGGGAAAATCCGACCGTCGTTCTCCTGACACCCGGCGCCTATAACTCAGCGTACTTTGAACATTCCTTTCTTTCTCTCCAGATGGGTATCAAATTAGTAGAAGGACGAGACCTCATTGTCGAATCCGATCGCGTCTTTATGAAAACCACGCAGGATCTTGAACCCGTCGATGTCATTTATCGTCGCGTGGATGATGCATTCTTGGATCCAGAAGTCTTTCGATCCGACTCGGTCTTGGGCGTCCCAGGTCTCATGCGAGCCTATAAGGCTGGTAATGTGGCACTGGCCAACGGCATCGGAACAGGAGTGGCCGATGACAAAGCCGTCTATACGTATGTGCCTAAGATGATCGAGTACTATTTGAGTGAAGCCGCCATTCTGCCGAATGTCCAGACATACCTCTGCGAACAGCCGGCCGATCTCAAATATGTGAAGGAACACTTGTCGTCGCTCGTTGTCAAAGCAGTGAACGAATCCGGAGGCTACGGCATGTTGATGGGACCAACCTCCACAAAAGCTGAGCAGTCCGAGTTCAAGAAAAAATTATTGACGAACCCTCGAAATTATATTGCACAACCGATCGTCACGTTGTCCCACAGCCCCTGTATGGGTTCCAACTCCGAGGGAACCCATATATTGGCCGGCCGACATATTGATCTCAGACCGTTTGTCCTGTGGGGCCAAGACATTACAATGTCTCTTGGTGGGCTGACAAGGGTCGCTCTTAGGGAAGGATCGCTTGTCGTGAATTCATCTCAAGGCGGAGGAAGCAAAGATACCTGGGTGCTTTACGGAGAAGGGTAAAGATGTTAAGTCGCGCAGCAGAATCGTTTTTTTGGATTGGACGCTATATCGAGCGGGCCGAATATACGGCACGCTATACTAACGTGAAATTTCACCTCATGCAGGAAATTTCAACCCGTGAAGACCAGCAAGCCATCTGGCAGCGCTATTTGGAAGGCACAGGGGAACATGATCTCTTCAAGGAACTGTATCCTCAGGAAGGCACTTATAGATTCTTAGAATTTGTGACTACCAACATGCAAAATCCCAACTCACAAGTAAATCTCATCAAAGAAGCACGAGCCAATGCTCGGAGCATTCAAGATGAGTTATCAAGCGAGGTTTGGCGTCACCTGAACAATTTTTATCTCACCCTCAAATCCAAAACTCCCAATGACCTGATAAACGGCCCATATGAGCTACTGAGTGAAATACGAGATACTTGCTATACGTTGGACGGTGTCTTCGGTGGAACGATGATTCACGACGAAGGCTGGAACTTTTACCGATTAGGGAAAAACGTGGAACGTGCGAATCGAACCGCACGATTGTTGGATGACCTTGTACTCTGTAAAGCGGAACAAGAGGCCGGGGATATGGCTGACTATCACCATTGTCTTTCCATCTTAAAAACAGCAAGTGCGTTTGAAGCCTACCGGAAATTCTACTCGGCTGAACTGGTCCCACGCAAAATCGTCCAGTTTTTATTGTTCCACAATCGATTTCCGCGGTCAGTTCGATTCTCAGCTGGAGCTATCAGTTCTCTTTTGGAACGTCTGTCCTGGCCATCCCGACGACCAGAGGTTCGCGATGCTGAACGCTTAGCCGGCCAACTGGCGGCAGACCTGAAATATGGGACCCTTGAAGAAGTCTACCAGACTGGCCTTTCGGCATTCCTCACCCAAATCATCGACCAACTTGATACGCTCACGAACCAAGTGGCCAAAACATTCTTCCGATCCCCCGGTTATTCAGAGATTTATGGGATGTCGGCCCAAAAACCTCAAAAACCCTTACCACTAGTCACACAACCCACGCCATATCCGCATAAAGCCGTGTTATCAGTTCAGCACCGATTCATCTATCAATATTTGGAGCCCGTTGCTAAGGTGACCACAGTTGTCCGGGTTCTCCCTCCACAGCACTATGGGGACCAAAAGCGCATCGATCTTTGGTGGCATGTGGACCCACCTGCTGACTATCGACATTTTACCGACGCCTTTGGGAATCTTGTGTGGCAACTTGATCATACGCGTATCGAACGTGAAATCTCCTGTTCCGTGGATATGCGAGTGGAAACACGTGCTTTGTACTCTTCCGACCATAGCTTGGCATGGTCCGGGCTCCCACTCCATGAATCCGACGGCACGGTTCAGCCTTCCGAATTTCAACAACTGACATCTCTCGTGAATACGTCAGATGACCTAACCTTACTTGTCAAACATACCAAGGAACCAATTAGCGAACCCGATCAGCTCGCCGAAGCCCTCATGCATCAGACAGCACGCCATCTACGTTACGACCCGGAAAGTGCTCAGGTTGGGAGTACGGCCACGCAGGTGTTAAAAACGCAAGCTGGCGGCAGCCAGGATTTTGTGCATTTCATGTTATCTCTCTGCAGGCAAGCCGGACTCCCCGCGCGATTCGTGTCTGGTTATCACCTAAATGAAAAAGACATGTATGCTTGGGTAGAGGTCCTGCTCCCACTTGGTTCACAACAGGAACCCACTTGGGTGGGATTTGATCCGGTCCACGCACGAAGGTGTGACGAACAGTACATCACCGTCGCGGTTGGCAGAGATTATCAAGACGTGGCTCCCACCAGCGGCTACTACCTGGGCACTCCGGCCAGCAATCTCACGGTAAACGTATCCGTCATCTTGGAGCACCAGAATCAGGGTACACAGTAGCCTAGGAGGCTTTTACTCGAGCCAAGTGGAAAAAATCTTCGCTAGACCCAGGAAACTCAAAAACCCAAACACGTCGGTCACTGTTGTTAGTATGATGGAAGAGGCTTGTGCCGGATCTTGTTTTAA
>JAYWMS010000055.1:0-2832 GCA_035873215.1 Nitrospirota bacterium
ATCCAAGGATCTTCAAATACGAAGCAAGCTTTGTTCCATTTCGGTATAAGCCCGCCGTTTGTAGCAAAAAACCGTACTGGAAATCCACTATATAAAGAAAATGCCCCTATGGCCATAGGTCTTGGGAAGAGAGGGAAATGGTCTCATGTTCTGAGGATGCCAAGGAGGGATTGAAGAGAATAGCTCCCAAGGGGTGAAGTGGGGGGCATGAACAGGAAAGATCTCGGCAATATCTGCCCGCACGATTGTTGAAAAGGTTGGCTCTTGGTCTTTCCCTTGACTCAAAAAGCAATGCATCTAACCACGAATGAGCGATACGTTGACGTGGGAGAGAGGCAAACGACAAAATAGACAGGTTCGGATCTGGAATTGAGGGTTAAGACATATATACATGCCAATCAGGAGGTCGTGATGAAAAGTTGTAATGACATCACACGGATTGGAAGCTTTGCGCTATCCCTTGCTGTGATGGCAGTAGCTAGTCCATCGGTGTTGGCCTTTGAGGGTGTCATGGAAAACCTGGAAACTGGGTTTCACCAACCTTCAACGTTTGACATCATAAAAGTGGCACAAACCAGTGGGCGCCACCAGCGGGTTCAACCCCATTCAATAAGTCAGCCTGTCCAAGTAATCCCACAGAGGAATCTGAAACAGGTCAGTCATAACCGTGAGGTGTTCACTCAGCGACGTTCCCGACCTGTCGTCCCACTTCTTTTCTATCCTATGAACTGGGGCTATGGGGGCGGAATGACAGAAGAGGTGCTGGATGAATACTTTGAAGAATTCTATGATAGGCAAAAAATGGCCCTGGAAGAAGAGCCCATCATCTCTCCCCCAAAGCCGGCGCCACCGCCATTGATCATTGAGGAGCAGTGCGGAAAATACGTTCGTATCCCTTGGCCAGACTCCGGAGTGTTATTCGAGCCGGTTGAAGAACCAACGTGTCCGAAATCCGATTAAGGAGGCATTTTACCTTTACGGAGTTAATCCCTTTGAGTACCGACTAAGGGGGAGCAATAAATTTAAGGGGGACATCATGAAAAATAGCGTAAAAACTATGAACCTAAATCGTGGGTTAAAAAAATTGTGCCTCCATTTTCAGTTCATCTTTCTGGGACTCGCTCTGGGTTTTTCCCCGGCACAAGCGTATGAAGTCTGGTTGACGGACCAATCAGATACCGCAGAAAAAAGTGGGGGATATTTGTATGTCTTCGATGGAGAAAGTTTAACCTACGACCTGGGCCAAGCTAAACCCACCCATAAGATTGACTTGAGTGGTGAAATTAATACCTTTTGCAAAAAGGAAACGGGAAAGGCGGTTCGTCGTCCCCATATGGTCTTCTTTTCCAAAGACCAAAAGTATGCAGTCCTTTCCTTTTTGACAGGCCAGGTGCTTTTTATGGATGCCGCTTCCAAAGCACCGATAGGGTGTGTGTTGGTAGGGAAGAACGTGCACGCTGCATGGCCGACCCCCGATCAGAAGATGGTGATCGCCGCGAATATCAAAGAAAAAACTTTTGTGCGGATTTGGACCGACTATTCTTCTAAAAAATTTAGTTTTGACCAACACAAAGATGTAATACACCTCAAAACAATGGAAACGGGCGAACGTCCGGACAACGCCCCCATCTGTCCCATTACGGAAAACACCAGTACCTACGCATTTGTCACCCTGCGGGGTGGAGGCCTCTTGGTCGTAAATGTCAAAGAAACTCCAATGAAAGTAGTGGCCTCATTAAATGACAATCAAATCCACCCTGGTGGTTGTGGGGGCATTCAAATCGGCGACACGATGTACGTGAACTCGGGGGGTGGATGGCCTGTGGCTCCTCTATCGTATGATGTCTACGCCATCAATATGAGCGGACTCCCGAAGTCGGTATCTGCCAAATTAGTCAGTACCCGAGACACCAGGTTTGCCGACTCACACGGTATGGTTGGGGTGGGCCAATTTCTCTGGGTCGTGGATCGTGCGGGGAACAACATTGAAATCATTGATTCGATCACCAATTTGACTGTGGGATTAGTGAAATTAGCTGGCTCGGATAGCAAAGATCCCGCACCTGATCTCATTGGCGTGTCTCCCGACAATAGCTACGTGTTCACGAATATGCGAGGAATTCACCCGTTGACGGGAAATAACAAGGGAGTAAACAACGCGAAGGGTTCTACCCCTGGAATTATGGTGATAACGGTAACCAAGGATGGTCGGAACGGAGAGGTCCTCGGTATTGTGAAGGTTTCTAATTTCAAGGATGGAAAAGAAACCGCCGATCCTCACGGGATTGCCGTAAGGCGTTAGAAAATCCTGGGAAGAGAAGAGAGGAAAGGCTTATTGTAAAGGAAACTCAGTCTCGCGTGATGCCCTTTACTGGCCCCGTTTGGGGCAGACTGGGGTTGCCCAGCCTGCCCTTATTGAACCTCTGATAGAGAAACCCCCTGATCCTCTTGGTGTAGGCTCGCATTCTCTGCTTCAAGCTCGGCAATGCGGTGGTGGAGTTTCTGGACTACTTGAGCCACATCTTCCTCATCGTATCTTGGTGTGATGTGCTGAGGGCAATTGACATCCCAGGCTTCAACGTGGAAACGAATGACCCGTTCGGGTCGGCCTTTGTAGGATGAATCGTGCAATGAAATCAAGAGTTCTGGATCATTGTCCACCACCTCAGCCCTGCCCCAGATTTTAATCCGCTGGCGGTTGGGGTAATCCATTAAAAAGATAAAGGCTTGATCATTGTCCGCCAAATTGCCGGCGGTAATGTATTGTCGATTACCCATGAAGTCGGCAAAGGCCAACGTGTGGGCATCCATTACTTTAAGAAATCCTTTGGG
>JAYWMS010000060.1:0-7839 GCA_035873215.1 Nitrospirota bacterium
GGTGCATCATGGCGCTGGGCATGAGTTCCACATAGAGATCGTGTAGCTTGTGTGTCTTCCACGACTTGAGCGCGAGCGCATCATCGGAGATGACGATGAGTCCAAAGCTGTACTCGGCCACGGCTTTGATGACTTCACACGACTTCTTGCTGTGCAGCCGCGAGAGAAGCCGGCACAGGTTGGCGTAGCCTTCTGGGTTTTTGACCAACAGGACAGCCCGCCTTACGCCCTGCCTGAGTTCTGCCCCTAAGATCGGTTTGATGCCGTATTGCTTGGCCACTTCGATGAATCGTATTGCGCCGTAGAGGCCATTGGTATCGGTCAGTGCCAGCGTGTCCATGCCGTGCTGCTTAGCTGCGTGGCATAGCTGCTCCAGCGACGAGACGCCTTCCATCATGGAGTATTCAGAATGTACGTGCAGATGTGTGAAGGCCATGCTATGTGTATGGGAATGTTGAAAAAAGCCGCCAGCGGCGTTCGCGCCCTTTTGCCTGACCTTCGGGCTCACAGACTTGCCGCTCTTCGCGGCGTTCGCGCTCACGTACTATGAGTACGCTCCGCGCGCCAAAATGGCTGCGGCCTTGCCCGTGGAAAAGGGCGTCTTGGCACCCTTGGGTTTGGGCGGGTGACAAAGCGGACCCTTCGGAAAGACTCAGGGCATGCTTTTTTTGACCATTCCCGTCGGCGGCTGATATCGAATTCGTCTAAGGCATGGCCAGGTGTGAGAAATATTCAACAGGCTCATCATGGGTTAAGGAAGGGAGAACAATAGGCCGGACAACATACGTTTTACGCAAGTTGGGAGGTGGGAATGGATGGGCACTGTCAAATTTAGGACTGTATGGCCGGGACGGAATCCCCTTTTGACCCTGAACCTTTCTTCGAGGTAGGAACGATGAGGGCCTGACCGCGTAATCTGCGATGATACGAAATGGCAAACCGATGGGCTTCATCTCGAATGCGTTGAACTAGAATGGAGGCCGCTGATTGGGGTGACAAAATGATTGGGTTTTTCATCCCGGGCAAATAGATTCGCTCTTCCTTGTCACCTTTGGCTTTAGCCAGCCCGGCGATAGGCACATGGGTTAAACCAACCTGGCTCAGAGCCCGATGCGCTGCATCTAACTGGCCTATCCCGCCATCAATCAGAATGAGATCCGGCAGCGGCAATATTTTCTGCTTATTATTGCTTAATGTTCCTCCATATCGTCGACTCACGACTTCATGCATACTGGCAAAATCATTTGCGCCTTCTACGGTTTTGACTTTGAAGCGCCGATAGTCCGCCTTTTTCATCTGCCCATCTTCCCATACCACCATGGATGCCACCGAATGCGTACCCATGGTATTGGAGATATCAAATCCCTCGATCCGGCTTGGAGCCTGTGACAACCCTACCAACATCTGAAGCTCAGTGGCTTCCTGTTGATCGACCGCTTGCCGGCGTACATGTTCGCTCAATGCCGCAATGGCATTCTCCTGGCCTAGCCGGAGTAGATGTTTTTTGACCCCACGTTCAGGCGTCAGCACTTTGACAACCTCCCCTCTCTTGCTCTCTAACCACGTTTGGATCAAGGCACTGTCAGCCAGGCGAACGGGCACGAGTAATTCTTTGGGGGGCCTCATCTCCTTATTATAAAATTGCTCGATAGCCGATCGAATGAGTTCCTCATCAGACGCTTCTTTTGTCTCCGACCAAAAAAAGTCTTTCCGTCCAATCAACAGCCCACCTCGAACGAACAACAGTTGCAGGTCAGCAGCTGGTCCCATTCGCGCCAAACCAATGACATCCTGATCGATTGGACCGATCTGCGCCACACGCTGCGTTTCCAATATCTTGGTGATACTCGCGATTCGATCGCGTAGTCGTGCAGCCTCTTCATATTCCTCCTGGCCCGACGCAGTGGCCATGTTTGCTCGCAACACGTCCAACAATTCCCGGTCTCGACCTTCTAAGAACCAACGCACTTGCCGGACGATGCCCTGGTACTCTTCCTGAGACTGATTGCCTGTACAGGGGGCCATGCACCGTTTGATTTCAAACTCAAGGCAAGCACGATCCGCCATGCCATCAATCTCGATTTTGCATGTTGCCAACGGAAACACTTTCTTGATGACCTTCAATGTTTCGCGAAGAGCACCAGCAGGCACATACGGTCCGAAATACAGGGCGCCATCGCGCTTCACGCGTCGTACAATCGATAGACGCGGGAAACGATCTTTAACCGGCAGACGAAGGTACGGATAGTGCTTATCGTCACGAAGCACGACATTGAAGCGAGGCCGATGCCGCTTCACCAAATTACTTTCCAGGATCAACGCTTCCAACTCCGATTTCGTCACGATCGTTTCAATATCATGAACCTGTGACACCATCAGTTGGGTTTTAGGCGAGACATCCGTTCCCTTCTGAAAATAAGACCGAACCCGATCCGGCAAGACTCTGGCCTTACCAATGTAGAGGATCTCACCTTTCTTGCCTTTCATGAGATACACCCCTGGTTGATGCGGCAAATGGGTCAAGGTCTGTTGTAATTGTTCAGAAAGGGACATTACGTAAACCATCTGGTGGAAAGAAGAATCTTTGATAAAGGATCAGACAGAGGATTGTGGAACGGGATGTTCATACTGTTAAGAAACTGAACCGTGGAGAAAATTCATCCCAATATCATGACCTTGATCGGCCGCCGCCCTGTGATAAAAAGACCTATTTGTACACCCGCTCAAAACCAAGGGCGCCAAGACGCCCTTTTCTACGGGCAGGATCAATTTCGTGATGGGTGATACGGGAGAGAAACACCTGCATTCATGATTTAGGCATCTGGATTCACGCCGGTTCCCCGATTATCCCTCACGGATGAGGCCTGCGAAGACCGCCGAGGGCGCGCTTTTCCATCACACCATTACACGATAGCAGTCCCTGGTGGCCGTTGAATCAATTCAATCTCATAACCATCCGGCGCATCGATAAAAATAAAACGACTGCCGGACGATGACTCTGTCGGCCCATCGGTAATAGGGATATCCTTGGCAGTCAGCTCATCAATCGTTTGATCAAGATGGTCGACTTCAAAAGCCAAGTGTACGAGATCTTCTTGAACTTTAACGGGCCCACTCGCAGGAAAACTACACAGCTCAATAAGCTCCAGACTGTTTGGGACAGACAAGAAGGCGAGGTGGGATCCCCGAGGAGACACTTTTCTTTCCAGCACCTCAAAACCCAGCACATCACGATAAAACGCAATGGTCTGATCCATGTCGCTTACCCGCATTCTTGTGTGCAAGAATTTCGTAATGTTCACAATCCCTCAAGGGAATGTTGAAAAAAGCTGCCAGCGGCGTTCTCGCCAGTTTGCCGTGCTCACGTACTGGGAGTACGCTCCGCGCGCCAAACTGGCTGCGGCCTTGCTGGACGAACTTTTTTGACCATTCCCGTCGACTGCTGTTCTCGATTTCGCCTAGGGCATGAATGGACCTTGAGAGAGATGTTCAACAGGCCCCTCCAAAAATTTTATCCAACGGGGGGTATCGGTTATTCTACTGAACCACTCTGGTAGCAACAAGGCACTTCCCCATACGAAGTTTCTCCTAAATAAATGCATTGCGATCATTAGGTATCGTCACGTAGACTATTCGCTTCTTTGAAGCAGATAAGCCAGGAGTCCCTTGGCAAAAACCCGAAGGAGAACGGGTTGCATTGTTCGACGAGCCATTCAAGTGAAAAAACGATAGGAACCGATTTTCGTCTATCAAGACAACGTCGGTTCTTGAGCATGTGGGCCTTCACTGTCTGCGCCTTTCTCGCGATCAATCCAAGCCTGACATTCGCTGAAGCCTTTCGCATCCTGGACCAAAGCGCGGCAGCTACAGGACAAGGTACGGCCTTCGCTGCGCAAGCGGATGATGCCTCAGCCGTGTATTTTAACCCCGCAGCCATGACACGGTTATCGGGAATTCAATTCATCATGGGCACGCTACTAGTTGGTGGAAGTTTTGAATTCCAGCCAACTTCTAGCGGTACGGTACACGGTGACCTTGGGGGGCCAATTGCGAATCCTCCTCCCAGCAATATGTTCGTCACAGCCAACCTCGGCAGTTTAGGGATTGCATCTCTAAAACACGTGACAGTCGGGCTCGGATTGAATTCTCCTTTTGGCAATCTGACGAGATACCCTAAAAACGTTCCGCTATCCGCTGTGATCACATCCTCGGCTTCTCCCCTCCTTGATATCAAACCAACAGTGGCTTTTGAGCTGAATGAATTTATCTCCATGGGGTTTGGCTTGGATATCTATACATTTTCTGGATTGTTCGGAGAGGGACAGGTTGAGCTGCAGCAAGTCGCTGGGGCAGACCTTGCTGCAACCGGCCTGGTCTTACTCGGAGACGAAGTCGAACTCAATGGGACAGATACGGCAATAGGCTATAATATGAGCCTACTCCTTACCCCCTTGCGCAATCCCCACGGACAACCTCTGGTAAATTTCGCTGTTGTCTACCGAAGTCACACCGAGCTGAATCTGGAGGGAGAATTTATCAATCTCACTCAGGGAACGGCCTTGGGAGCAAGGGCCAAGTTGAACTTACCTCAAGTCGTGACATTAGGCATGGCTGTGTGGCCTGTTCGAACTAGTCAGCGAGAATGGAAAGTCGAGGTTGATTTTGATTATGCCGATTGGACTTCTTTTAAAAACCTTGATGTGGGACTCTCCAACGGCTTGATCATTCCCAAGCCTAAGGACTGGCAGAGTTCATACACCCTCATGCTGGGCACTGAATACAAAATTTTCCAACCCACTCCACTTCCGCACTGGGAATTTGCCCTACGCGGAGGATATGTATTCGCAGACAGCCCGGTCCCCGAACGAACCTTTTCGCCTGATGTCCCAGACGCCAATTACCATGCCATATCAATTGGCATGGGACTGGTTTGCAAGGACCAAGGCTTGTTTCTTGGGTTTATCGAGTGTGGAAATTCAGAACCGGAGAAACTTGGAATCACTGGCATTGGTATCGACTTGGCGTATCAGGCCATTCTCTATCAATCACGAGGCATTCAAAACAATGTCGATCCCCTAGGACGGGTAAACGGAACATGGGACACAACTCTACACGTCGGAGCCTTGAGTCTTCGCATTATTTTCGACCTGGGACACTAATACCAAATTCATATCTGAGATGAAGAAGATCGAGTCATCAAAAAAGTGGTTGAATCAAATCGCCCTTAGAGACTGATCACGGGAACCACGTGATACCGGACTACACGACTCTTCACAAATCGCACAAAATCTTAGAGAAAGGGCCCATGGAATTCCGCCCTTTTGGGAATCAACCTACAGGCGAAACTATTCAAGATGTGAGTGGAATCACTGTCAAAGCCAACGTGGAATATCTTGCTGAAGTTGTCGCTCGATCTAGAGGACCGGATGCCGGCAAGGCGGTTCTTCAAGAATTGGTAGATAGTTTAAATGCTCGGATACCGGACTCTTCATACCACGTCACTTCAGAGTTCCTTACCAACCCGTGGCATGGCTATTCTTATGAATTCGTCATGTACCTTGCCGAGTTCAGTGTGCTGCTCAGCCAAGATCCAGACTTTCATCGAAAGCTCGGTCGAGATAAGCTACTGTCGCCCATCATTCAATTACTGGGACGCCCCTTCTCGATCCCTCAAATCTTCAAGATGTTTCCCCATTTTGTGGAAAAATTTACGAAAGGCGCACTTCAACCAGAAGTGGTGTCAGTCGGTCCCACTGGAGCGATTCTTCGACTCCAATTGAGCCCTCACACCCGTCGACAATTCGGACCTTACCACCAGAGCTGCGCGGAACGCATTTGCCAATCCGGGCGAACCGCCCTCACCAGCATTCCATCGAGCATGTTTCACTTGCCCGCAGCACACGTGACTGAACCCTGTTGCCTGGCCGATGGTGCCGACTATTGTGAATGGCACTTTACCTGGGAACCGTCACATAACAAGCCATGGGCAACATTAGCAATCAGTTTCGGTTTGGGCCTCGCTCTCTTTGGCAGCCTATCATGGTCATCGCCGGATCTCCCAAATTTGCACAAGATTGGGTTCAGCATGTTGTCTGGCCTGCTTTTTTGGATAGGAAGCATTGTCTGGACGACTCGGAAAGCCTTGAAGCAACAACAAGCCGTCATCCAGGAACAATTGGATTCGGTAGAAGCTCAGCATGAGGAACTCAGACGTGCATACACGAGCCAGGAACAAATCGCTATCGAGCTCCAACATCATGTGCGAGAACTCACGATGTTTCACAACATCGCCGTACGCCTTAGCTCAACGCTAGATCAGAAAGCGGTTATCAAAGCCGGGCTCCAAGCGGTGTCTCAGGATCTTCATTTCGACCGTGTCATGATCTCGTTGTTCGACGCACCCAAACGAATCGCATGGAAGGCCCAAATCATGGGAGCCTCGGACACCCTCTCGGATTTCGTCCAATCTCTAGAAATCCCTATAACCGATCCAAGCAGTCTAGAAGGAAGAATTCTCTTGCGTGGTCAATCCATGTTCATTACCAATACCGACGAGTTTCGAGACCACATGCATCCCTTGAATAAACAACTCCTCGACGAACTCGGCGTTCAGGCCTTCATTGGCATTCCATTAAAATTTCAGGATGCGATCCTTGGTGCTCTTCTCGCCGATCGCACGCGCGCGATTCCGTTAGTTGAGGATGATGTGCGCACCCTCACGACTGTTGGACATCACATCGCATTGGCACTTCATAATGCTAAATCCTTCAGGACCATGGAAAGTCTGAATGAGAGCCTGGAGTTGAAGGTCCAAGAACGGACGTCAGATCTTGAACGAACCAATCAGCAGTTAGAGGCTGCGAATACCCAACTACAAGAACTCGACCAGATGAAAACTCAGTTTCTCTCCCACTGTTCTCATGAACTTCGCACCCCATTGGCTGCGATTAAGGGGTTTAGTGAAAACCTACTTGAAGGATTCACCGGCCCATTGAATACGAAACAGGAGACGGCCATTCGACGGATTAATACGAATTCTGATCGTTTGACACGTCTGATTTCAGACCTGCTTGACCTTTCTCAAATTGAAGCAGGACGACTTCGCCTTCACTTGACCCAGGTAAGTTTAAAAGCCGTTGCCGAAGAAGTCGTTGAGCATTTACAACCCTTGCTCGCGGCAAAAAACCAACAGGTGCACATACTCAACACACAAAGCGAATTCATAATCATGGCGGATCGGGACCGAGTGACTCAGATTCTCCTTAATCTTATCCATAATGCCAGCAAATTCACTCCCGAAGGAAAAAATATCGGAATTACCAGCTCATTTCAAAATCAAGGATGGGCCTCAATTTCGATTACTGATCCTGGCCCGGGCATACCTGAAAACGCATTGCCGAATTTGTTCGATCCTTTTTTTCAGGCACATCGTGATCAAGAGATTGGCTCCAAGGGGTTGGGGCTTGGCCTGGCCATAGTGAAGCACTTGGTCGAACTCCACCATGGCACCATCAGTGTAGAAAGTAGACTCAACCATGGTACGACATTCCACATTACCTTTCCTATCGAGCAACCTCTCACTTAGGTAACCCTCCAAGTTTACGCGTCGTGCCTTTCTTTCTCCTCGATACCTGCGACTGACTTCACTCTCACTAGGCAAATTTTGTCTAGAAACTCTTTAGTAGATGGCACTCCATGCCGATAAACCCTGACAACAATGATCTTTTTCCCTGAAGGGAGGTGATTCCATGGCAAGAGCAGCCGCGAAGAAACCAGCGAAGAAAGCTACATCTCGTGCGAAAAAGTCACCCGCCAAGAAAAAGGGGTCCCGGCGGTAAC
>JAYWMS010000075.1:0-2209 GCA_035873215.1 Nitrospirota bacterium
GGTGGCCTCTTCCACCGAGGCCTCGCGGATGATTTCTATTACCGCGAAGACCAGAAAGACCTTTAATGCAGAAAGTAGCAATCATAATTCCTTGACGATTCCTTCAATTTTTTATTGGGTTGCGATCGGAACATAAAGAAACCTGCGTGACCCCGATTTGGGTTGGTGAGCACCCGTGCCGCCAACCATTTAATCAGCTGAGAAACTGGACTAGTGATTTGACCCCTAGTCCGGTTTTCTTATGTTGCTTCCGATTCATTATCTCCGCAGTATCAGGTCCCCTGTATATTCCTCCATAGAAATATTGCCTTCTTATATTCTGCCCCGGCAGAACCGATATAGCCTGAAACGGTATTTGGAAAAAGGAAGGAAACTCTTATGAGGGGGTTCAAAATAGCGTTCGGAATTGGCGTGGTTTTACTGGTAAGCAGTACGATGAGTTCGCTGGCTTGGGGACAGGTGTTGATGCCGTTATCTGGTACCCAGGGTGCGGAGAGTATTAACGGTGGAGTCAATCATTATCACCAGCGAAATTGGAATTCGGCTGTTTCACAATTTCAACAAGCACTAAAGAAAAATCCCAACTCAGCTGTTGCTCATTACAATCTAGGATTGACACTCCGGCAAATGGGCCAACAGGATAAAGCTGTTCAACATTTTAGAAAGGCGTCGCAATTTGGGCGGTCCAATCTATTTATCCGGAACTCCTCCGAAGTCAAGAAATCCCTAGAGCAAAAAATGCGTTGAGTTAGCAGCCTGCCGCCGATCAGAAGCAGAGCCGGTAAAGTAGCTTAACCGGCCTTTGCAATTCCCATCGATTTCTAGATGATTTTCCTTTTAAAAGCCCGTGCCTAGGGGCAGGTGCATTGCTTCGTTGACTGTAAACGAGGCTACTTGAAGAAAGTGAAGTCAGCTGAGGGAAAATAGGCTTTCAGACACTTTCCCCTTTGGTAAGAAGAACCCCCCTTTCTCAAGTTGAAGGGAAGGCTATCGTGTGTACTGCGAACCGTGATTACGGCTGTTGCATTTCATGGGTTGGTTGAATGTCGACATCGGTTCCAAAGGTGCTAAGGGTACGTGACCCAAAGTGTGGATTTTCCACCATCGTCGTATGTGCCATACGACGGTCTTTAGGTGTGCCAAATTCAAAGCGCACTTTGAGGGTGTTCCCGGAAACGACGACAGCCTGCATATCGAGAATGCCGCCCATGCCGGGATGCCACGCGATCAGAGTATAGACGCCTTCCGGAATATCCGTGAGGGTGAAGCGTCCATGTTCGTCAGTCGTCGCATAGTACGGGTTCGTGACGGCCACGCCCCAGGTCTGCATGAATTCGTGAAAACCACATTCCAGGTAAAAAATGCGACGCCCTTTGGTGAATTGCATGGTGTCAATTAAGGATTCGCCTGGCAAATGATCATGGGATCCGGTCGCGTTCTTCAGATGATAGGGGTTCATGCGCAAGGGTCGATGAAAAATGACTTCAGAGCCAAAGGGGGCCATTTCATAGACTTGAATGTCATGAATAATGGGATCCATGTTTACTACTTCAATGTTCTGCCCAGGACGGACCGCCATGACTGGTGGGTTCAGAATGCAATCTTTCGCCTCAATCGTGGAAGATATTGGTAAAAAGGGTTTCCCCGTTTCAATGCCTTCCAGCATCACCAAGGTATTTTTCAAGCCGCCCTTGTCATCGACTTGAAACTGATCAAGGAGTCTCCAGATTGTTCCGGTAGAAATGCGTCCGCAAAAGACGGACTCGGGATAGGTTATCAAGTTAAAAGCTTTGGGCTGTGGTTTTTGCCCTTTGAGGATGACCGTACCAGTAATGTGGCCGCTATTGGGGACAGTTGTTTCCCTGTAACCATATGCCAAAAAGGTGGATAGGAGAATCCAACCGAAACTAACGATTAAACTGATGGTTTTCATGAGGACAACATTTTTTCTATGTCACCGGTCTAAAAAATTATGGTGAATGTCCTGGAAACCCTGTATTCACTCATGTTGGTTTGTATACGAGAAGTATGCCAGAAAATGCATGCCCGATTTATGTGGGGATTTTCAATATCGAAGAATACAGTATGTCAATTGTGTCGCGATGTTCCACATTGATCCACCTGCCCAATGATCCCAAAAACCTCACTTGGACGGATGCTAATCTATTGGAATTGGCAGGGGCTCTGGTGGTAGGCGTCCCCACACGCA
>JAYWMS010000082.1:0-4599 GCA_035873215.1 Nitrospirota bacterium
AGTACCATCGATACGCCTCGATTAGCCAAATCCCGCATTCCACTTGACGGAATCTATACCGTCCTTCTGATTGGCCTCTTGGGCTTCCTCTATAACGAAATACTTGCCGGCCTCGTTTATGACTGGGACACCGATCCAAACTATTCCCATGGTTTTCTCGTTCCCTTCATGTCGGCATACTTTTTGTGGGAACGTTGGAAACAACTCACGACACTGACGATCAACCCTAACGGATGGGGCATCCCCTTGCTTGGGTTTGGGGTCCTGATGCTGGTGATTGGGTCCGTCGGAGCCGAACTCTTCACACAACGAATGTCTCTTATCGTAGTGCTCAGTGGTCTTGTGTTACTCATCCTGGGCAAGGAAATCCTGCTCCACCTCAGTCTTCCAATCGGATTCCTTGTTTTCATGGTTCCGCTACCTTCCATCGTGGTCAATACAATAGCTTTTCCGCTCCAGCTCTTTGCTGCTCAAACAGCCGCATTTTGCCTCTTTAACTTAGGCATTCCAGTTCTTCGTGAAGGAAATCTCATTACCCTAGCAACCTCAACGCTCGAAGTCGCAGAAGCCTGTAGCGGGTTGCGATCATTAACGGCGTTGCTTGCCTTGGGAAGCGTGTACGGTTACTTTTCGCAACGTCTCATGTGGAAACGATGGACGCTGGTCGTCATCTCGATTCCAATAGCCATCGTAGCCAATGCCTTCCGTGTAACGGGAACCGGAGTCCTGGCCAATTATTGGGGTCCTGAGGCAGCAGAAGGGTTCTATCACACGTTTGAAGGATGGCTTGTTTTTGTCGTGGCATTTGTTTTACTCCTGGCATGCGGAACCCTAATTTCTCGAGTTGGCCGACCGGCCAGTGTTTAGAATCAATATGTCGAAGTCACGTTCATGCAATTCTTTTTGAGTTACGAGTAAACTCTTCATCAGAAGACCATTGCTCATAATGTATGGAGCATAAAATGAAGTCCTGGCCCTATCTAGTTGCGTTGGCGATCTTGATCGGAACTATCGGATTTATAGAGTCCATGTCTCATGGAGATATTATCCTTCAAAAAGAATCCTTTTCCGGGTTTCCGCTCACCTTGGCCAATCGATGGCAAGGGAAAGAACTTGGAATGGATCAAGACGTGTTAGATATCCTGAAAGTCAGTGACTATATGATGCGCTACTACCAGCCAATTTCTGTAAGTGCTGACACTCACAACCAGCCACTTCTAAGCCCCATCTCTCTATATGTCGGATACTATGAAAGTCAGCGCACAGGCGCCACCTACCATAGTCCCAAAAATTGTCTCCCGGGCGCAGGGTGGAATTTTGCCGAATCCGGTATCGTCTCTATTCCAATCACCCAAAGTGACTCAGACAAACGTAGCATTTCGGTCAACAAGGTCTTGATTCAAAAGGGGACACAGAAACAAATGGTTATATATTGGTATCACGATCGTGGACGAACCATCGCCAGTGAATATATGGCAAAAGCTTATATGATTTGGGATGCCATGACACAGAATCGGACGGATGGGGCTTTAGTGCGCATCATCGTTCCCGTAAAGGATACCCCTGAAGAAGCCTTTCAAACTGGAGTCATCTTTTTAACTGATATGTGGCCTGAGCTACTTAACCATATGCCTTCATCAATCCCAACTTAAGGAAACAAGGGACGTGAGCATTTTATGGTTAGTGCCAATATTTTCAAGCATCTTCGCTGCCCTCCTCCTTATTGGAGTGATACTCCTCAAGCAACAACGAGGACCGCTGGTAAAGAGCCTTATCATCGTCATCGGCGCAACCGCCTGGATCCAGGCCGCAAATGCCCTGGGAATCGTAGATAGCAACCGAATTGTTTTTTGGAAACAAATCGCGGTGTTTGGAGAAATTATATTTCCCATTGCTCTATACCGGTTAGGGACCATATTTATTCGGGATGGGCAGGACCAGCAATCCCAGCAATTTAACTGGCAATTCCGAATCCTCCTGGCTCTGGGTCTTTTGTGTGCCAGCGGCATATTATTTCCCCTGATTGCTCCTTTACGCAACTTTGATTTCACGAATGTTTCTGGATTCTCAAAAGTATTTGGGAATTTTGTGAGCTTTTGCATCCTGGGTTCTCTGGTTATCGCCTTAGCCCAATTGGAACAGGTCCTTCGAGCCGCACGAGATCCCGTCCGGTATAAAATCAAATTTGTGGTAATCGGCTTGGGAGGATTAGCCGGATTTTCTATTCTGCAAGCCAGTCAAATCGAAATCTTTTCTCATTGGAATTCAGAATATGCTTTGGTCGAAGGAATCATCACGCTCTTGTCAATAGGGCTGGTCGCCTACGGGTTAGGACGATGGCACCTTAATGACGTCAGCCAGACTGTATACATTTCCTCACAGGCCCTACTCACCTCTTTTACCTTTCTTTTTGTGGGTGGGTATTTCATCGTCGTCGGAGGGCTGGGAGAATTGCTTCGACAGACCGATTGGCCGATGGGAAAGGCCATGGGTTTGTTATTTGTTTTTATCGCAGTCATGGCGCTCATCGTGGTGGGGTTCTCGAGACAGGCAAAAGCAGAACTCCGATTGTTCCTAAGCCGTCACTTCACTCGAGCCAAATACGACTATCGTCTCAAATGGATTGAAGTGTCCAACGCCTTTCGGAGCTGCGACTCGACTGACAGTATCCTTGACAATACGCTAGACTTCCTCATTCGCACGTTTGGTGCGGAGCATGTCACCATATGGCTCAATTACGATGCAGATGGTCGTTTTCATCAGGTTCGCTCGGCCAACATCGAGGCCCCGCCACCACCCTTAGATGTCGATCACCCTCTTCTTGCACAATTGTCGAACACCAGTGATCTCATTGACTTTTCACGATCTGAGGTTCAGGAAAGTCAATCCTGGAAGGAATTTTTTGCTTCAACCCATGCCCTTCTCTGTGCCGGCTTACAAACCCCTGATTCCATCCACGGATTTATCACACTCAGCCGCGAATTTGGCAATCGTCCATATAGCCAGGATGATCGAGACCTCTTGACCTCGATCGCCCATTACGTCGCCATACAGCTCGCACAAGCAAAACTCTCGGAAGAACGAACTGCCGCGGAAAAATGGGAAGCCGTCAGTCGATTCGCTGCTTTCTATTTACACGATCTCAAAACGCTGATTGCTGGACTATCGTTAGTCGCGCAGAACGCCAAAATTCATGGACACGACCCAGGCTTCCAAGAATCAGCGATGCGTACCGTTACGAATACTGTGCGGAAATTGACAGCTCTGATCAACAAAATCTCCACACAAACGAAATCTCTGCCGATACAAGATCAAGAGCGTGTTCAGACCGTCAATATCAATGACATTATTATGGACTCCATTCGCTCAATCACCGGAGGCATAGGAGAACCAAAATTGACCGTGGCCCAGAACCTTGATTCAGTATCCATCGTACCCGAACAGTTCAAACATGTGATAATGAATCTGATACAAAACGCTCAACAATCGGCCGGCCCTTCCGGCGAGATCCATATAGTCACCGAACAAGCCGATGACACCATTCAAGTGACTATTGCTGATACCGGGCCAGGGATTCCAGAGGCCCAACTGCGGACGCTGTTTCAACCATTCAAGACAACGAAAACACATGGATTCGGCATTGGTCTGTATCAATGCAAAGCCATCGTGGAGCAAGCACACGGTCGGCTCCGTATTCATAGCCAAGAAGGCCAGGGCACTCAAATACATATAGCCTTGCCGGTAGCCCAAGTAGCGATGACCACAGCCTAAAAAAGATGGAGCAGGTCTAATGAAAACGGACACGATTCAGAAAGAAAAAGACGTCGTAGAATCCTTGAGTGGGAAATTCACCAGGCCCACCCTCCTGCTCGTCGAGGACGATGAAGACTTACGGCAACAAATGAAGTGGGCACTCAGCTCGGACTACGAGATACGAGAAGCAGGTGATCGGACCGAAGCCCTGCGATTGGTTCACGATGAAATGATCCCCGTCGCAATCTTGGATCTGGGCCTCCCACCTCACCCCAGTTCAGCGGTAGAAGGGTTAGCGACACTCGAGGACATGTTGCACATCAACCAATCCTTGAAAGTCATTATGGCTACAGGCAACACGGATCGAGACAATGCGTTTAAGGCCATTGCGCTGGGAGCTTATGATTTCTTAGAAAAGCCGGTTCAAGTCGATGTCCTGAAAACTGTACTTGAACGAGCCCACTACCTCTTTCGCCTGGAACGAGAGAATCTGGCGCTCCGGAAGCACCATGATCAATCGGACTTCGAGTCAATCATCGGGAGCAGTGCCCCCATGCTGAAAGTATTCGAAATGATTCGCCGAGTTGCAAAGTCGGACATCTCGGTTCTTATCACTGGGGAAAGCGGGACAGGAAAAGAACTGATTGCCCATGCCCTTCACAATCAAAGCGACCGGCGAGATGGGCCCTTCGTTGCCATCAATTGCGGCGCCATCCCGGAAACCTTGTTGGAAAGCGAACTGTTTGGACATGAGAAGGGGTCATTTACCGGGGCACATGCCCGGCGTAAGGGCCGGATCGAAACCGCCCATAAAGGCACACTCTTTCTTGATGAAATTGGGGAAAT
>JAYWMS010000107.1:0-2280 GCA_035873215.1 Nitrospirota bacterium
TGAATCTCAAGAAAAGCCTCTTCGCCATTCATGTGTGGCATCGTGAGGTCAAGCAGAACTCCCACAACTTCCTCGTGGTGATCTCGGAGTAGGTTCACTCCCTCAAGCCCATTAGAAGCGCTGAGCACGTGGTAGCCGCTCTTTTGCAACAGAGCCGCAGTTGCCTCAAGAACATCGTTTTCATCATCAACCACCAGCACCGTCCCCGTCCCCTGCCAGCCATCAGGAGTGGTGGGTCGCTCAACGAGGGACACCACTCGGCTAAGGGCAGGGGGAAAGACCACCCTGAAGCAACTCCCCTCGCCCTGAGCGCTCCACACCACAATCGCCGCACCATGGGCCCGAACGATCCCCGCTAGGGCAGCGAGGCCCAAACCTCGACCAGGGAATTTGGTCGAAAAGAACGGATCAAAGATTTTCTGCAGGGTCTCGGGGTCGATTCCAACCCCCGTGTCCCTGACCTCAAAAAATACACAGTTTCCCCTAGGCACCTCTCCTATAATCAGGCTTGGATCATCAGAAGAAAAATTCGTCCCCATTATCCCGGTGGAAATTGTAATGGTTCCACACCTGTTAACCACAGCCTCGGACGCGTTGGTCAATAGATTCATCACAATTTGGCGGACTTGGGAAGGATCGGCTTCAATCGGAGGGAGATTAGGTACGAGGTCAAAGGACAGCTCAGTACCCTTCGAGATCGAGACTTGAAGAAGGTGACCCATTTCGTCCACCACGTTCGAGAGATCGAAGGCTTGAACGACCGGCTGCCTTCCTCCCGAATACACCATCATTTGATTCGCAAGCTCTCCTCCCCGTAGCCCGGCCTTCTCGATTTTCTGTAAGTGGCCGTGGAGCGATGACCCCACGGCCGATTCTGGAAGAGCAAGATTCGCATGGGCCACGATGGCCATCAGCAGATTATTAAAGTCATGGGCGACGCCCCCAGCTAAGATCCCGAGGCTTTCGTATTGTCGGGCAGCGTGAAGTTGTTCCTCAAGGTGCTTGCGTTCGGTAATATCGACGATGGCCATTCGGCATTGCTTGATTTCTTTGGTCTCGTCGGGGATGGGTATACTTTCCAGGATGGCCGTAAAGGGCTTGCCGCTACTATGAAAAAGGTCAACTTCTATCGTGGAGACACGGGAATTAGCGAAGGCCGCTCGAAGATGAGCGGAAAATTTCTCCCGCCAGGCTGATGCGACATAGAGAAAAAACGGTTTTCCAGTCAAGTGGGCGCGGGCATATCCCAGCATCTCGGAACCGGTCAGATTCACTTGCCGGATGATTCCAGGCCCCTCAAGGATCAGGTACCCTATAGGTGCACTTTCAAAAAGATCCAGGTATTTGGTGTGGGAGTCCTCCAGTTGGTGTTGCACCAGCCGTAATTTTTCATTCTGGGCACGGAGTTCTTCTTGATGAATGGTGAGATTCTGAAGAGTCGACTCCAACTCCTCTTGAACTTGAACCCGTTCCTGCTCGCGGACACGCAAGGTGAGGACCTCTTCATGTAAACGGTGGAATTCGTCAAGGTCCTGGATAATGTTGGTTGTTTTGCGCCCCATACGCTCACCTCTTCATTCCTGATCTGCGAATTCGAGAGAATGGTTTAATACCATCGTAAATTTGGTTGCCCCTTCATGGGTCAAATCACTTCCGCAGGGAACTTGGTCCCATCCCGCCGTCGGGAAAAATTTGTTCGACCTTGAACTGTCTCCGACCCTAACTTTGGCGTTTAACCAAAACCCTGAAAATCTTCACGGTACGTGTCGGAAAATTGCTGCATGAGAAGGATCTCGACCGGCTGCCCAAGCATTTCTTGCGCGAAATTCCCCAAACGCCATTCGGCGACTCGGTTAAACTGGGTGATGCGATTAGTGTAATCAATCGAGATCACAGGAGGCTTCGCCAACGCCATCAGGCTGGTCAAGTGAATTAAAAGATATGCTTACGATATGCTAAGAAAAACCTTAACACAAGACAGGTATTCCCAAGATTCAACACCATGTTCGTTTTCCGGATCAGCAGCCTCTTTGTTGACTCGACCATGACTCCTAAAAAACATTCAGCTCCTTTCGTCAGCCAATATCTCAAGCACGATTGCTGACGTCTTCATGGTGCGGTCCATCACCAATCTGATTTCTTTGGCAACGCCACAATCGAGAACCAAAACCCTTACAACATTTTCACCGTCTGGATTAATCCATCCATGTCCATGGGTTTGGTGATATAGGCATTGGTATGGAGGTTACAGGATTTCAACACATCTTCCTTCGCTTTGGA
>JAYWMS010000116.1:0-2408 GCA_035873215.1 Nitrospirota bacterium
GGTTCCACATCACCCCACGGAAACCGTCGATCATCCGTTCCTTTTCCTCCTTTTTCCCATTCCGCTTCCGTTGGCAACCGCTTGCCGGCCCACTGGCAGTATGTTTGGGCATCAAACCAATCCACGTTCACCACGGGAAGATTCGCGATGGATTCCGGCATGAGTCCGCCATGCCACAAATTCTTCGTCGCATCTGTCGCATGTTTCGGTGGACGATGTCCTGTTCCCTCAACAAACTCTAGATACCGCCCATTTGTCACTTCATACTTATCCAGATAGTAAGCCTTAAGTTCGACTTCGTGATTGGGGTATTCATCCCGACCTCCATCACGTGCCCATTTCGGCACCCCCATGGGAAACAGCCCTGCAGAGATCAAGATCATGGGAGCACCATCCTTACCAATCCATTCTGGCCCTCCCGATGCCACCAAAGGTTCTTGTACTACTACAGCCAAACATAATGAACAGAACATGATTCCTATCTGGCTGCCAACCGATGACTTTCGAAGTTCCTTCCTCATATCCCCTCCTGTTCAACCAAACATGCCATAGAGCGTACCATCAAGGCCCATTCAACGAGTGTCATGGGCAGCCAGGTCTCTGTCTTCCAAAGGTTCGTGTAGCGCTTATTCAGTAGCAACTGGCACGAACTTAAGATATCCAAACAATGTCCGATCAAACTTCCAATACTAACTCGTGTGTCGGCAACCTATTGACCCATCCCTACTTTACAAAAACATGAATGCTTTTGGATCTATGCGTCACCATCTATTATCAACAAGAGTACATTCATACCTCAAGCCTCTGTTGTCTATGCCCAGCTTGCCATGGCTGGACAGATTTCCACGTCCCCGTGATGGCCGCAAAAGTTTATTTATGCGAAAACGCACATCCTCCTACTTTTTCAGCCGAAAACGTCAGGTACAACAACATAGTTTTCCTTTTCTTCGTTAGCGTTGATCCCAACTTGATAATCGGTAGAATCGCTTAGTACGCAGTCCTTCTGAGTTTGCATTGACCTTGGCTGTCTCTTGATCGTGGTCCTGGCCATTTCTTCACCTTCCTCTTCTATAAAGGCCAATCCAACACCTCAATCTTTCTCAAGACACATTTCGAAACTTCCGAGATAGCCAGCGAACAAGACGATCGACTATCTGGCCTTCATCCTACGAGTAAAAACTACGTACTTTCAACTATATGATGGAATCTGGGCCGAACGGTCACCAGTAAGCCTAATTTTTTTAACCACTGACTAACCCCGTCGATAACCCATGTCTTTTCAACGCGCAAATGCCTCTGATCTCCGGATGGGTTTGTATATCAAACTAGCCGGTTCCTGGTTTCAGCACCCCTTTCCTACCAATACCTTCAAAATCAAGACGGACAAAGAGTTGGCGACCATCCGTTCGCTTCGAAACATTAAGATCTTTTTTGACCCTGATAAATCCGATCCCACGCCTGAAGCAAATGTCCCTGCAGCCGATGTTCAGCATCCCGCAAATCTTCCCCCTTTGCTTGAAGAGGACGGTTGTTTCGAAGTGGAGGAAATTTCCGCGGAACGAGAGCAGCGTATTGCGACGGCCAAACAAAGGCGCCAATGTCTGGTCGAAGCGGAACAATCCTATCAAGAAGTGCTGGACGAGAATAAAATGCTCATGCGAGAAGTCTCATGCGGGTATGTCAAGGGCATGCGAAAAGCAGAAAAACTAATGACTGTCCTGACCGATATCCTTGGCAATGACGGATCGCTTGTTGCCTTGATGAATTTGATGGGCAACCATGAGGTCGGTGATGAATCCTACTATCATTCATTGAACACGGCCATTTTGAGTATGGTGGTGGCCCGAGATCTTGAGTTGTCCCAAACCGACAGTCATATGATCGGACTTGCCGCATTGTTTCATGACATTGGGCAAACTACTGATGAAGGCGATGTACATGCGAAGGGTACGCATCTTTCTGAAAAGCAACAGCATACCCTCCGTCGACATCCGCATATCGGCAAACGTATGTTGGAAAAAGGATTTAGTTTTCCTAAGCCCAGCCTGGATGCCATTTTTCAGCACCATGAACGACTCAACGGCACAGGCTATCCTCAGGGCCTGAGGAATGAAGCCATTCACGTATCTGCCAAAATCATTATGGTTATCGATGCCTACGACGACCTCTGCAATAGCATCGATACTGCCAAAAATATTACGCCCTACGAAGCCATGCGTCATCTCTATGCAAAACGAGATTCGGAATATTGGGAAAATGCCATTGTGTCACTCATCCGGTGTTTGGGCGTCTATCCCCCCAGTTCTCTCGTTGAACTCACTGATGGTTCAATCGGCATCGTCAGCACGATTAATCTTCAAGATCGACTTCGCCCACTCATCATGCTCTATAACCACGATGTTCCTCAG
>JAYWMS010000126.1:0-4307 GCA_035873215.1 Nitrospirota bacterium
CGTACCAGCATTTTGCCATCGACGGTTCGTAAACCTCGCGATTCCTTGCTCGTTAATAGAACTAACAATGCATCACGAATCGCAGGAAGCTTATCTTTGTAATCCGTTTGCTCCTCCGGACGATCCAACTGCAGCTTGATCGAGACTTTGAGGTATCGCAGTTGATCATGGTCCGCCAGATTCAGCACAAACGGGTCGAGGTCAATGACGGGACCTATTTGTTCAGGATCTGGTGCCGCCTCCTCCGTTGTTTGCTCGGCATGCTGTCCTGTTTTTTTCTTTTCATGATCCTCACTCGTCATGAAAAAGAATGCGCCTCCGCCTCCAGCCACAAGGAGACCCATCAAGAGGATGACCATCAACTTCTTGTTGACCCCACCTTTTACGACATCACCTGCCTTGTCCGCACCATCTCCCATAGAAAGCCCTCACTCTGTTAAAGGTCCCACTTATCTTTGGGCTTGATGGAGCAACGATCATGCCAACTTTCCCTCATTCTCATTCATGATCAGATCGCATCAAAACACCCAAAACACATTGGATCTAGGGGGTACGCGCCATCACCATCTTCCTCTTAATTTGCTCACCATCAATTCCTCACGTCAGAAACCTCATCACCGAGTTGGAAGCTCTGACACCACGTGCGTTTCATCAAGCACGAGACTTCTGTCCAGAATTTTTCCTCGCACCTTCCTCTGCGGTTCTGACCATCACGAATGCCCACAAAAAAAAGGATTCCGCTTCTTTTCTGAAGCGGAATCCTTTCTGTTTTCAAGGCAAAAAACGTCTTAGATCGTCATCTTACCGTGAGAGATTCACTAACTCACCCAGCAAATCATTCGTTGTGGTGATGATCCGAGAATTGGCCTGGAATGTTCGTTGCATCGTAATCATATTTACCAGTTCATCACCCAAATCCACATTTGAACTTTCAAGCGTATTGGCCACCACTGAACCAAACGCTCCGGAATCAGGCGATCCTACGGTGGGCGTTCCGGAATCAATCGTCTCAATAAACACGTTGCCGCCTAGCGCGTTCAACCCATCTGGATTCGTGAACCTAGCCAAGAGAACTTGGCCAATATTACGAGTTGTCCCATTGGAAAATGTTCCAACAATCGTCCCATTTGTAGCGATGGTCGTTCCGGTCAACGTACCATTTGTTCGGCCATTCTGTGCGAGTGTCAACAACGTTGAGGTCGAACCAAATTGTGTTGTGCCATCCAAGCCTGCCGTGGCCCCTCCGCTGTTAGTTGTGATACTCGTTCCAAAATCAAACGTAATGGTCTGATTCGCTGCAGATCCGCCTGTGAAATCTATTCCACCAAAGGTGCCAGTGGAAGCATCATAATACGTTACGGATGTTTCCGTATCCAATGCACCTGATGTCGTAAAGGTGAGAGACCCGGTAAAAATGAGCGCATTGGTTCCGGATAAGGCGGACGCATCAACCGTGACGTCACTGGATGGAGCGACCACGTTATACCGCCAGGTGTTGCTTGCCGTCTTGGTAAAATACACGGTCAAATCATGGCCTGTACCCAATGAATCAAACGCCGTCACACCCAGACTGAAATGGGAGGTTCCTGTCGGATTGGCAATAGCAAACGTCGTTGCGGTCTTGGTGGCATCCAGGTTCGCTCCAATATCGACAGTTGTCGTTGGTACTGCCGGTTCTTGACTCGTCGTCAACACCAAGTTTCCCGATGTCCCCAAAATGGTTCCACTTGAATCGGCTTGGAACCCTTGTAACAGTAATCCCCCCGTATTCACGATATTGCCTGAGGCATTAACGCTAAATTGCCCATCTCGTGTATAAAAATTATTTCCGGCTGCATTGACAACATTAAAAAACCCGTCTCCATCCACGGCCAAATCCAGAGTATTCGCTGTATTTCTCAGAGACCCTTGTGTGAAATTAGCGTCAACTCCAAGCACGCTGACACCACGTCCTTCCGTCACGGCAGTTGAAGTCCCACCACCACCGATTGTTGCGCCGAATAGATCACCAAATGAGATTCGCCTGGATTTAAAACCGATCGTTTCGGCATTCGCGATGTTATTCCCAATTTCACCGAGCGCGCGCCCGGTTGCACTGATTCCACTGACTGCCGTAAAAAACGCTGATTGGAGTCCCATTGCTTCACCTCACTTCCTGATAAAAATCAAATCTAATGAATCACGTCTTCTGTTAAAACACAGTCAATACTTCGGATATGGTCAACGAGCGACCACTCCCTAACAGGACTTGGGCCTGCCCATTCTCCCACACAGCTCTCTGTACGGATTCTCGGAGATAAGTAGACCCTCCGACACCTAAACCTTCTGCATTCACACCGAAGACGGAATACTGATAGACCCCAGGTTCTGCCTGGATATCCAGCAGATTGAGTCCATCCCATTGCACCTCGTGACGCCCGGCCGCAAGAGGTCCCAAGGTCATGGTCTGTACAACATTACCTTGTAAATCCGAAATCGTAAGATTTGTATTTTTTGCTTCAGCCAGGAGATCAAACACAAATGACGCTGTTCCCGTGTCTGACAATTCCACGGTGTTCCCAATCGCTTCAATCTCACGGCCAATCAATCCGACTGTCTCCAAACGCGCCCGTTGGTCACCTTGCGCGAGTATTTGCCCAAGGAGTGAGGTCGTTTCCTCTGCCTGTTCCAAGGAGGTGAATTGAGCTAATTGAGCCACGAACTCTTCATTGCTTTGCGGGTTCAAAGGATTTTGATTTTCCAACTGCGCGATGAATAACCTGAGAAACGTATTGCGATCCAACTCATTTGTCGGAGCCGCTGCCGGCTCGGCAGTTCTGGTGAGCCCCAAAGAATCCAGTACTGAATTGACTTCCATCATCACTCCCTTCTGCCAGGAAATGCCGGACTATCCAGATACACTGCTGGCGTGGACAACCATCACGTCATGCTACCAAATGCAGACCTCGTTCACTCATCATACCTGCGATCAATTCTGAAGCCTGATGTTCATGGAACGCTTCACCACCCGAGGCCTCCGAACCCCCGCCATTTAAACCTTCCCGAGACTCTTGATGGCCCGTCGCCGAATGATCAGAGAGATGAGCCCCAAAATTTCTGAGTTCCAAGTCTGCGTCAGCTAATTTCTCCACAAGCTGTCCTTCATGCTGGACAGCAAGATTCCGCAAGGCAGCCTGATCGGTCACCAGATGAGCAGACACGTGTCGTTGTTGGACCGCCACGTCGATTTGCACTCGAGAGTCATCTGCTAATGTGACATCCATTTGCAGTCGTTGAGGTAATGACGAAGGGAGAGTAACAGGTCGCTCCCCGATCATTCCGGAACGGGACGATAACCCTAATTCACTGCGGCTGCCCTCCCCTAGAACTTCTGCAAACACGTTGGATGCTCCAGACGCGTGCATGGCGCGTTGTTGAGATAACGAAGAATATCCATGTCGTGACGACTCTCGATCCAAGCCAAACTCCTGAGAACCTGCATTATCGGCATTGAGTGCTGAAGAGGCCAACTCAGACTTCAGAGCGGAGTCAATCTCGATGCGCGAGTTTAATTTCGCAGTGATGTCTCCCGCCCCCGTGGTAACTCCATTCGCACGCACACCCGGGGTTGAGTGAGCTGTCGTCACGTACGAACTCAGCACATGCTGAGATTGCTGCGTGAATCCTTCAAGGGACAGAATTCCCGTAGAGGTTCCAGTTTGGGTGTTTGCGAGACTGGCCACTGGCTCCCCGATCCGCGCAGAGACCGTCGAACCGCGCACAGGACGTGGCTGGAATAATTCATCCGACACCTGCTCATGTGATCGCGATTCATTCACTCCCTTGGGAGTAGGCCCTGCGAGCTGGCGAAGTGCCGGAACCCTTGAATCAGCTTTATGCTCACCTTCAACGTCAGTATCGAGATGGTTTCCAACAGTCGTGGCTGGGGATTCTGATTTTTGTGTTCGGATCGCGAGGGATGTGAACTTCTCCTCGGATGATTCACCTGAATGAAGTTGACCTGAAGTATTTCGGCCCGCCGACCCCGGAGCCGAAATTGACACAGGACTCCCCTCTCCCGTGGCTGCCTGCAATTGACGGTCGACCACCGCGACAAGATCAGTTTGAGCGAGGCTTTCGGTCAAGGCCCCCTGCAATACCGGAGCAGATAATGCACTCACGACAAGCGCTGCAGGTTGTTCAGAACTCACCTCTTCATTGCTTTCCGTCGCATTTTTGCCAAGAGGAGTCTTGCCTGTTGTAGGAGCATGCTCTGCAGGAGGTTTCTGCCCAGCATTTTGTGCATGAGCAAATACTGAAGTAAACGG
>JAYWMS010000241.1:0-11569 GCA_035873215.1 Nitrospirota bacterium
GCCAAACTGGCATTGTCGCTGTTCGATCAGACGCAATCGCTCCACGAATTAGGTGATCGCGAAAAGGAATGGTTGGAATACGCTGCCATTCTTCACGATGTCGGATACTTGATTAATCAGAAAGCCCATCATAAGCATACCTATTACTTGATCAAGAATAGCGACCTTGCAGGGTTGGCAGCCGACGAGATTGAAATGATCGCGAATGTCGCGCGGTATCATCGAGGACCTGCTCCAGGCCGACGCCATGTCCCATACCGAGAGTTACCTGAATCGGAACAGCGTACACTCAAAGTGCTTGGGGCCATTCTTCGCGTTGCGGACGGGTTGGATCGCAGTCATTTTGAGGTGGTCCAGAAGGTGAATGTGGTGATTGGAGATTCGATTACGATCGAAGTCCATTGTGCAGGCGATTCGGCTTTTGAGATTTGGACCGCAAAATCACGCCTGAAACTGCTAGAAAAAGTGATGAAACGGAAAGTGCGGTTCGTAGTCTCGGAGGATGCGCGCCTTGTCCGTGCACAAGCCAAAGCGATGTTCACCAAAATGTTGAATTGGGCGACCCGTTCATCTGGGTGAAAAGGCAGAAATGGGCGCATAGGCCCAATGCGGTGGGATTAAGATTTGCCGAGCGAGCGGAGTTGGCTCGGTGCTAACCACCACTGTAACGTACCCACTCCCGGTTCGGCCCTCCCGTGAAATTGGATCAAACAGGCTCCGGCTTTTTTCATCGACAGACCATTCAATGGCTGGCCACAGAGCATCACCGCTGCGGTGTTTCCTAAATGTGGTTCGTGTCCCACGCAAAGAACGCAACTTGATTGGGGAAGCGTCTCGATTAGAGAAAGTATTTGTCGAGGGGACGCTTCCGAAAACAATTCTGAACAGAATTGCAGAGTCCCGGAAAACTTCAAGACCTCTTTGAGAATCTCTGCGGTTTGCTGTGTGCGAAGAAACGGGCTACAGAGTATGTGAGTAGGCTTGATGCCTATAGTGAGAAGGCCCTTGGCGCCTTTAGAGGTTTTCGCCATACCTTCTTCGGTCAAGGGCCGATCCTTGTCATCACCAGACCAGTCCGACCACTCAACCGCAATACCATGTCTGAATAGAATACAGTCCACAAGCCTCATCCAATATGAGCGTGGATTGTAGCAGAGGCTAGGAAGGGGAGAAACCTACCTTATAGCAAAAGTGCGAATGCATTCGTTCCTGACTGTTTGAGGCTGGAGCAAAGGATAGAAAAGAGTCTGGCCATGCGTGGAATGGGTCCCGAAGGGGATATGTTGCAATCAGAAATCGCATTGTTTACAAGCACGTAACATGGATCGATCGTTCTTAGTGATATCGCAGGATGACGCTAAATGGAACGGATACGAAGCTGAAAAAGTCATCATTGATGCAGAAGAGAAAAAATCCAAGAAAAATGGTGGACCGGGGCATGGCCATGATAGTTTGGAATAGTCACGAAAAGGAGAGCTAATGCAAATGAGGTTGGCAGGGATGATCGCATTGATGCTTGCCGGAGGGGGATTGTTTGGTTGCGAAACATCTCAAATAATGACAGTGACGGTGTATGAAGATCCCCATAGGCTGGTGAGACTGCAAACTTTTCCGGGAGTGAACGAAGGGAAAGGTTTTGCCCATCCCGCGTATCTGAAAGAAGAAGATGTCAAGAAGGTTTTACGAGGGGTGTATGTTGAAAAAGGCCATGGGACAATGTCTCTTCCCTTCATGGGGTCGTCGAAGACATCCGAACGTCGTCGTGCATTTAGTCACACGGAAATTGAATTTTTTGCGCCATTGCTTGTTAAAGGTTTAGCGCAAGCTACACCGGAGGAGGTCGTCACATATTTTGAAACCGCAGAAATCTCTGACTTACATGAAATTACCACGTCAGGCGGAATTTTCATTGAGGGTGATGTGTTTTATGTATTGATCAGCAATCATTCTACGAAAACCCAAATTTGGCAGGATAATGAGCAGTACCAATCCCCGTATCGATTACGTCCGCTAGAACCCATTGATCCGCAACCCGGACGATTAGTCTTTGATCCCCCTAACCTCATGATTGAGGTCAAACGAGGGTTTCTGGAACAAGCTATGAGGGGCGAGCCCTGGCAGGTGGGCGTGAAGTATAAAAACTTGAAATGAGCGGGACACCAATGTTTATTCCTAAACAAATGAAGGTGAACTCGTTTCCCTGTGCAAGAGTAGCCTAGCTCCTTAGAACGAGACGTCCCACTGCAAGCGGACACGTTGCTCGGTGAGATCGCGGGGAGCAGTGGTCGTGGCTAAGCTTAAATGAGAGGCATCGAGGGTTAGTTTGTTCCGATGCCCTGCGAAAAACCAATTGATGGCCCCGGTAAATTCTTGGAGTGTGTCATTGGCCACCTGCACATTGGGATCCACGAAGGCATACCGGAAGGCAACCTCGAAAGGTTTTGGTACGGCTGGGATGAGAAAATGCGGAAAATAGCCAATTTGGGAGTAACTTCCCATGAGATTGGTTTTCGAGGGCATAACTGCTGTAGTCCCACCAAATCCGTTTAACCCCACCCCTGCACCGGTATCCTTGATTTGTTTCCAATGGAATTCATGTTGAACGGACAATCCACGCCATTTCATCGCGAATTCTTCCACCATCCCATCTGTTCGAAATTGTCCGTCTGCAGCGGTCGAATCACTTGTGTAGGCTGATCCGAGTGATGTCGTAAACCCCGATTGCAATGTTCCGCATCCGCTTGAGGACCACCGGGTGCATTTTCCAATGTTGGTATAGGCCCCAAACGCAATGCTGGCCGTCGGGTTCTCATGGTATTCGATATCACTTTGGGAAAATTTTAAATCGCGTCCAAAAAAGTTCCATTGAAAACGGCTCAACCACATGAGGTGATCGTCATCATTGGCTTCTCCTCTGCCTGAACCTGTGAGGACTCCCACATGATACCAGGAATCGGCAAAAGTGCCCGGGGCAAGGTGACCCATCAGCATCGCACCCATCTGCCGGTCTAGTGTGAAGACCGTGTTCACGATGGAGCGTTCAACAAACTGCTGTTTCCCAGATGAGTCCACTCGCTCGCGGTTGTAATTGACCTTCCATTGTCCGATTCGTAATTGAGCCCATTTGTATTTGTCTAAGGTGAAACGCCACGTGATGAGGGAGGCTGAACCTGGTGAACTTCCTGAATTGGATGTTGTTTGCCAGTTTACCTCAAGGTAATGCTTTATCCAGGGCTGGTAGGCATGCCCCCCGACCTTCAGGCGAACACGGCGAAGTTCAAAGGTGGCCTCGGGATTGTCACCGAAATCCATAACTCCATCTTCATCACTCCGATCGGGGTAGGAAAAGCGACCCTGGAATCGCCATTGAATAGCCGTTTTAAATTTGCCATCCGTGGTCTCCAGGGTAAACCCTTTCTTGCCCCACCCAGCCTTGACGGGCGGATTCTTGCCCATGGAAAAAATCATTTTTTCTTTGGTAGCTTCTTCTTTTTCCTTGTCGGCCTGGATCCGATTCCAATCCGATTTGGTGATCACGCCCTTTTCTTTCAGCACGTCCGAAAGGGTGTCTCCAGCCATAGCCGTGGTTGAGAAACAAAGAAACAAACTGAACCACCCGAGGGCCCATCCCCCTGTTTGCCATCCTGGCATCCGCATAGCTGACAACCTCCTTACAAGAATTTAAAAATTTGGAAATGTCCGCTCGCGTTTATTGTCATGTTATGTCCGGCAGAATAGAGCGAGTGAGTAACAAATACGTTACAGAAAGGTCAATGGTTGGTTAATTGTGTCGGCCAGTGCGGGGAGAAAAAGCCGAGGAGGAAAGGGCCGAGAAGATTATCCCCGGATACCATTAATGTAGGCCTTGGTGAGATCGTGTTGGGGGCATTCGAAAATCTGGCGGGTGGACCCCTGTTCAATCAATTGTCCGGTGCCTTGGAGGACCCAGAAAATGCTGGTGTGGTCGGCAATGCGTCTTGCCTGAGCCAGATTATGGGTCACGATCATGATGGTATATCTCCCTCGAAGCTCAGAGATGAGGTCTTCAACCACTCCACTGGACAAGGGATCCAGAGCGCTGCACGGTTCGTCCAATAGGAGGACTTGCGGGGAGAGCACCAGCGCGCGCGCTATACACAGGCGCTGTTGTTGTCCACCAGACAATGCGAGTGCAGGTGTTTCCAAACGATCGCGAACATCTTGCCACAGACCGACGCTCCGTAGGGCGGTTTGGATTTTTTGTTGCACTTCCTCATGGTTCATCACCCCATGCTCGCGGAGTGGAAATTCTAAGTTTTTCCGAATCGAGAACGGGAAGGGATTCGGTTTTTGAAAGATCATTCCGACCCGCCGTCGTAATTGAATGACATCAGTTTGGGGAGAGTACACATCGATGCCGCCAACACGCAGGTTGCCCGTAACCAGACAAGTGGGGATGAGATCGGTCAGTCGATTCACGCATGACAGGAGGCTTGTCTTTCCACTCCCTGATGGGCCCACGAGTGCGGTGATGGTGCCTTGAGGTACATGGAGAGAGATGTTGTACAGCGCTGTCGTCTTTCCATACCGAACGCTGAGGTTTTCACTTTGGATAGATGGAGTGGAAGATGGTGCTACTTGAGTAAGAACGTCCGAACCTTCGTGAAAATGGGAGGCTGTGAGGTCAATGGAGTTCATGCGGTTCTCAGATGGCGCGCGAGCCAATTATTGCCGATCCAAGTCGACATGCTGTTGGTTAGTATCAACATAAGAATAAGGATTAACGCTGATGCATAGGCTTTGCTATCGCCTCCAGGGACGTTCATGGACAAGTCATAAATATGGATGGACAAAGCTCGTCCCGAGTCCCATAACGACTCGGGCATGCGGTCTACGTACCCGCTGGTGAAAATCAAGGCTGCGGTTTCTGCGACGGCCCTTCCCAATCCAAGTATGAATCCCACGATCAGGCCTGGGATAGCCGCCGGGATGAGCAGGTGTCTAAGTGTTGAGGTACGACTTAATCCCAGGGCTGCTGCCGATATTCGGTAGTCACGCGGGACTGATCGCAGACCCTCCTCTGTCGACCGAATCAAAAGAGGCAGCACCATGCAGGCAAGAGTGAGACCGCCGGATAGAATGGAAAACCCCATTCCTAACATGACGCAAAAAAACGCATTCCCAAAAAGTCCAAACACAATGGAAGGTACGCCCGCCAACATATCTAAACTCCGGCGGATGAATCGGCCAGCCACATTTGAGTGTGTCGTCCATTCTGCGAGCAACACCGCTGTCCCTAATCCAAGTGGGATTGAGACGGCCATGCAGACGAGCACGATCAAACCGGTAGAAATCAGTATAGGGCCGATGCCGCCCTCGCGACCCGCGTTCATCGGAGCGCTGAGGAGAAAGCTCCACGAGAGTTCGGCGAATCCGTGATAAACAATCCCGCTGAGGAGCCACACAAACAGTCCGGTGATGATGAGGGCTGTCCCCCACGTGGCCATAGTGGCGATATGGTCTTGTATTGATGAGGGAGATCTATTCATAGATTTTCACCCTGCTGAACCACTCGGCCAAATTCACCAATACCAAGACCATTCCCATCAGGATAAGACCGCTCACAAACAATGTTGATCGATGATCGTCCATGGCATACGCCATTTCGAGCGCGATATTTGCGGTCAACGTGCGGACCGGCTCAAATATATGTTCGGGAATTTGCACGATGTTGCCGCAGACCATGAGTACGGCCATGGTTTCTCCAACGGCACGACCGGTTCCAAGCAATATGGCAGTGAACAGTCCGGATTTCGCTGATGGCAGGACAATGCCGCGGAGGATGGCCCATCTGCCTAGTCCTAAGGCGGCGCCTCCTCGAATGAATTCTTGCGGCACATTCGCGATACTGCCTTGTGCCAGCAGGGCAATGGTCGGAAGAACCATGATCGCCAAAATGATGATCCCTGCAAGCAGACTTGAACCAGGAGGATGCGTTTCGCCTATTAAGGGGACAAGCACGACGAGACCCCATAGTCCGTAGACGACAGAGGGAATGCCTGCAAGCAATTCAATAAGTCGGCGATAGAAGAACGCGATTGGCGGTGGGGCGTACCAGTGACAAAAGATTGCAGACAATATGGCCAATGGTGTCGCTAAGAACAATGCTCCGGTTGCGGTCAGGAGGGTTCCCACGATAACCGGTAAGATGAAAAACTGCCCATCTGTCGGGTGCCAAGCCCTATCCGTGGTGAGTCGTTCTATGCCGATGTGCTGAAGCGCAGGTATAGATTCAGCGAATAAAAAGGCGAGGATGCTGAAAAGCACCAATCCGGACAGGCTCGCGGAACACCACAATACCCCGGTCAATAATCGATCAGGAAGATGCAGGGGTAAAGTAATGCTTGGTAATAATGTCGTGGACTTGGGTTGACCGTGCAAAATTCAGAAACCTCTTGGCTAGGGGGCTTGGACTCTGAGTCGTTATCAATGTGAGCGGGCGAGACAGTGGAAACGCACCGCTTTGCAGTGATGCCATTGATGCTGGAATGTCGTTCAATGGAAGCAATCTGATAGGGATACCGTGAGTGGCATCGTATTCCGCCGTCCCGATCGACACATAGGCGATGGCATGCGAATTTCCGGCAACAGTCTTGATGCCTTGTTCATTTTCACCAATGATGACATCCGCTTGAATAGCATCATGGTCCAAATGAAAATACTGTAAGAACAGTTCCAGTGTGGCACGGCCTTCGGCTTTATTCACCACCACGATTTTGGCGTCGGGTCCGCCGAGCGATTTCCAGTTCGTGATCTTCCCCGTAAAAATCGCAATGATTTCTTCTTCGGAGAGGGACGAGATTGTATTGGACGCGTGCAGGATGATACTGATGCCATCACGTGCTACCGGGATTCCGATGAGATCTTGTTCGATTTCAGCAAGTGCACGAGAGGCCATGCCAATGTCGGCCAATCCCGATCGTGCTTCTTTCATTCCACGAGATGACCCTCCGGTCTGCACATCCACACGAATGCCAGGGTATTTTGCTTCAAATCGCTTGCCGATGTCTGCCATTAAGGGTGCCATGGTACTCGACCCTGTTAGGACGAGTTTTTCTTGGCCGGAGTTAACAGCAGTGGATTCCTGACATGCGACGATCGTCAAAGTGACGAAAAAAAGGAAACTGAGTTTGGTTACCGAAAGTGGTTTCATTGTTTGGACAACTGTTTCTGAGTTGGAAAGGATAATTGACAACAACCGAGATCCAGAGATTTCCAGGCTGTTGCGCTTTCGACGCGCGGTGCCAATTGATACAGCACGGCCTTGCCATCACGGACAGCATCGACGAGTCCAGCTTCTCGAAGGAGCGCCAGATGATGGGACAGCAGGCTTTGTTCGACAGAGAGTAGTGTCACGAGTTCCCCCACGTGCTTGGGCTTGTCCATCAGTAATTCTAAGACGGCCAGACGCGTGGGATCTGCCAATAATTTCAGTTTGTCCGCGCAAGGGGAGGTGTCGGGGGTTGTATTCATAGGAGTAGAGTCTCACTTGTGAGGACAACATTACATGAACAAGCGTTCATATGAGCGATTTTATGCCAACCTACGGTGAAGTCAAGGTATGGGAAGAAATTGCCTAGCTCGTTGGAGGCGGAAGGGGGCTATAGAGAGGATTGATAAGCTTTTTTGCGGAGGTGCTTACGTTCAAGGGAGAAGATCATGCGGGATAAAATACTGTCAGAATAGGACCATTGCTGGACTTCGAGTTCGGAAAATTCTATGCCTACCTGCGGTGGGTGACAGTGCACCACTATACCCCCCACTTCCACTCCTTCCTTTCCCATGCGCAGTTTGATCGTGACCTTCTGCTTCGGGTGAATCAAATGCGCTCTCAATAGCGGTATATCTATGGAGACGCCATGTTGGCTGAGGTTGGTGATGGACAGGTTCTTCCATCGCTGATTCCCCTCGAGGATGAGTTCCGCTCGAACCGCCTTATCAAAGGCTTCATGGATCCGTACTTCACTGCGTTGTTCTTGTGGAGTGTTGGTGTTGCCACCGGGAGGTTTTGGCGAAGTGGTCATGGTCTAAATGTGTGGTCAGGGTAAAAGCGATAACAAGGTTATTGAGTTCGAAATTTTTGCAACCTTCAGTGGTATTCCCCCTCTTCATTCGGTTTTCTTTGAGTGATTCTAAATGCAGATTGTCCATTAGAAGGTCCAAGGCCATGAAGATCGACTTGAGATCACGATTGATTCGGGGTCTCGACTCTATTTTTCCATTGGCTTCGAATCGACTCAACGCGTTTTCGATTGGCCCCCAGGTCTGAGTACCCGACACGGGAAGCTGATCTGACATGAACGAGCGGGGTCTCTGCATCGAACCAGAACTCCACATCATCGACGAATCTGAGGAGCAGTGACGTGCATTCCACATGCAGGTAATGTGAGTCATTCTGCACGATTTGGGTCCGGGGCATGGCATGAATGATTGCCAAGAGGTGGGTCTTTGCTTCATCGAGCGTGCCAGGGTAATGCAACGGTTCGACTATATGTTCCGTATCAGTTCCGGGTGCGGATGACACACAATTGGGAGAATCGGGGCAGGGGGGGATCATTTTTCTAGATGCTGCGGTGGTGTCATTGGGTTGTCTTGTTGAGACGAGCAAGTCGGGCTTATGTGTGATACTGACTACTTTGAAGAATCTGCCGAACTCGTCTGTTGATCCCCTAATTCCTGAAAATGTCGTTTGTAGATCACCTTTCGTCCTATGACGATCAGGCCAAAGGCGATCCCGATGGATATGGGGACGAATAATCCGGAGGCGATATCGTGGTTGGTCAGCCAACCCACATGTTCCATGGCTTTGAAGACGTAGTCTCCCAGTCCGCTGAGGTAGTAGGAGATGACAATGACCGAGAGGCCTTCGACCGTGTGCTGGAGGATGGATTGACTCTTCGTGGTCTTGTCCACGCTGCTTAACAGCTTCAGGTTTTGGTCCTGTAATGCGAGGTTTTGATCCTGCAAGAGTAATTCGACCCTGGTCCGAATGACGGCAATCGTGCCTTGAAAATCATTGACCAACGCGTCAATGCGTTTGACCAGTTGTTGGTAGCCATCCGAAACGCCAATGGTCTTTCCATCTATGTATTCGGAAATGCTTCGACAGCCAGGGAATGGTTGTTCCTGCAGTGCTCCAAGATTGGATTGAATGATCCGCTCATAGGGGACAGAGGCTGATACCTTGTACCGCAGCGATTCTGCCAACCGGCTGACTTTCATAAAATCCTGCGTAAGAACCGTCAGCCATTTTTGAAGTTTTTTAGGCGTCGAGGAATCAATCTCGGTGGTGATCAGACCTCGTTGATACAGGTGTCGTTGTTCATACTTATGGACTTGGTCAATCGATCGAGAAAATGCCTGAAGGGGTAACAGGATCAGATGGGTGTAATTCTCAAGGGCGATCAGCGTATCCACGGTTCGTGCGATTTGGTTCAACAGGGTGTCAAAGGACGGAGACATGATCAGATAGCGTTCACGCTGATATTCGTCCGGTGTAAAGGTGGTAAGGACAGAAATGTCCTGATTAAAGATGCGGCTTCCATATAATTGCGGGCCGGGCATTTGAGCCTTGACTTCGTCCCGGGTTAGATTGGTGTGGGGGAGCACGAGGATATCCAAGGCGTTCACTTCTACGCCCAAAGGTGAAAAGGGAAAGTGGTAACCCGGAAAGGTCAACGGTCCGAATTCCAGCGGCTTCAGTTTATCATCCGGTATGTGCCAGACTTGATAACTGTAGTACTCTGTGTGCGCTTCCCACGTCACCAACAGGCGATCGCCGTTGGCTGCCACTCGCGCACCATGCCCAAATTTTTGATGAATGACGGTATGTTTTTCTGGAATGCCCAGGCAGTCCAGTAGCTGTTTAAACTCCCGTTGGCTTTGAGGTCGCTCCAATGGCGGGTTGGCCATGCGGTGGGCAATGTGATGGATGTGAGCCGGGACATCCAACCATTCCTCCACATATTTCTTAGATGGTTCGTGAACGTGCCGAAGGAAGGCGTGACTAGATGCTGGGAGTTTGGGGGGCATGAGATTGCTAGACTATGAAAAATTAATCGATTTTGTATAGGCTTTCTATCCTAATCGTTCCCTCACGATCAAGACTTTTCCGCATCGTTTGCAAGTTGCGTGTGACGGAATAGGCAGGTTCGCGAAGTCGGAATGGTGGTTTTCTGCGTAAGTTGACTCTGTATGATAGCTGTGCCTAGAGTGCCTTGCTCCCAAGGGATGGTATAACCGCCTCCAGTGGTGGCAATGACAAAATTTATGTTGTGGGAAGGGTAGAGATGTCTGATATCTGGAAAACTCCAGCCTTGTTTGAATCGCATTTTCCGAGCCTGGGCCCAAAAAAACAAGGCAAAGTTCGAGATATGTATGACTTGGGGGATTGCTTGTTATTGGTTGCGAGCGATCGAATCTCGGCCTTTGATGTGGTGCTGACCGAAGGTATTCCTGGAAAAGGCTATGTCCTGACTCAACTGTCGAAGTTTTGGTTCGAGCGGTTGTGGCAGAAAGAGGGGTTAGTCCCGCATCATTTGCGCACGATGGATCCTGCGAAGTTTCCAGAAACCTGCCATCCGCATATGGAGGTATTGGCCGGCCGCAGCATGATCGTGGAAAAGGCCAAACCCTTACCCGTCGAGTGCATCGTGCGCGGATATTTATCCGGTTCGGCATGGAAGGAATATAAGAAGCAAGGAACCGTGTGCGAACAACCATTGCCGACCGGTCTGCGGGAATCAGACCGTTTCGCCGAGCCGTTATTTACTCCCTCGACGAAAGCCACCAAAGGGCACGATGAGAACATTTCCTTTGACAAGATGAAAGCGATGATTGGGCCTGCTTTGGGGGAGGAAGTCAAACGTATCAGTCTTGAAATTTACCAACGGGCTGCGGCATTGGCCGAAGGGCGGGGCATTATCATTGCAGACACCAAGTTCGAATTTGGTATCGATTCTCAAACCAAACAACTGATGGTCATCGATGAAGTGTTGACCCCCGACTCGTCACGATTTTGGCCAAAAGATCTATACGAAGCGGGAAAATCACAACCCAGTTTCGACAAACAATATGTCCGGGACTATCTCGATTCCGTTGGCTGGGATCATACCCCACCTCCCCCTCATCTTCCCAATGATGTGGTTTCGCAAACCAGTGCGAAGTATCGCGAAGCCCTTGAACGGTTTTTGTAATCTCATCGTCACTTCGGCTCATATTAGTCTCTCGGTGCCCATGTGTGACAACCCGTTCGGCCTGAGTCTGTCGAAGGGCCTACCACCAACCAAAGACAAGAGAATTTTCACTGGGTTTCCACCCTTTGAATAAACTCGACAATTCGGTTTTCCGCCCAATGGCAATCTTCATCCTTGCGGGGGCGCTGGATAAACCCACAGTGACCACCATAGCGTGACCTGACTATGTGAATGAATGGATTAGAGTGGAGCGATGGGAGGTTGAACGTGCCAATAGGAATAAAGGGATCGTCTTCGGCTGTGATGATGAGAGTGGGAACCTTGATCTTATGGAG
>JAYWMS010000340.1:0-6648 GCA_035873215.1 Nitrospirota bacterium
GGCTCACAAACTTGGCGCTCTTGGCATTGTTCACACTCACAAGCTGGTTTGGGGGCTCCTACATGCCAAATCACCGGCGGCCCACCCTTCGATGGAATCAGGACTGGACGACTCTGTTTGAACAGCCCCCTTCCCTCCAGAAATTTGAGGGTATTGGGCATTAGTCGACAATTTGAGTGATTTACCAGACCCAGTCTCGGCATGTTCCCTGTGATGCAGAACAGCCCCCCAAACGTGGAGAGTGGTACTCAAGCGATTCAGGAACGGCCTTCCTCAGCTCGGCTTCTGCTTACCATTTCGAAACAGTTCCACGGCCTATGTATGGCGGATGAATATCACAAGGGCGAACCGTCGTTCATTCCATAACTTCGACTTCGTTGTGAATTTTCTCGGGACTTGGCCTTTTTCGGAACTTTTGGATTTCAACGGCCAATGCCTTGAATGCCGCGCGAATGGCTTCTTCAAAAGTCTTAGCTTCTTTCCGAGCTGTCAAGGTATGGCGGGGAGGAAGCGTCGCGACAATCAAGGCTTCTGCATTGTCTTCACCTTTTTTATGGTGGGGATTCTTGGTTAATGTCACACGCGCGTGAATAATATTGTTGTGTTCGTTGTGCAATTCGCTCATCTTGGTTTCGATCTCAGACTTCCACCGGGGTGTCATCCCCACATTGCGGCTTTCAATCTTTAAATCCATAGGCTTCCCCTTTCACAAAAATGTCAATGTCCTAAACGCCCATGAAGCTGGCTGCCCATATCGGGGGGCTCCTACTCCCACTATCTCTAAACTTAAAAGCACTCGCGAACTCTGGCAAGTATCAATTTCCTATCCTGATATTCTCACGTAATCAATCTCCGATCCGTCAAGGTCACTCCTCGATCCCGGTTGACAGGTCATTCCAATTAGGGACAGTGAAAAAATCAAGACCTGAGTATTGCCTAAGGGTCCGCCAGCCGCGTTCTCCGCCCTTTGTCCCCTTCGGGCTCATGTACGTATGGTATGCTCCGCTCCCCAAAAAGCCTGCGACATTGCTCGTGGAGAAGGGCGTCTTGGCGCCTTTGGGTTAGGGTAGGTGAAATAACGAGCCTTCCTTCGGCAGGACTCAGGACAGGTATTGACCCGCCTCTTTACCCTTCCACCCTACTTGGCTATTGAGCTAATGTGGAGAAATATGTGAATAATGCAACAGACCCCACCAAGGACTTTCTTGCAGTCCATTTTTGATCCTTCCCATGCTTCCAACCTGAAATGTCCGGCCATTCCAGGATCGCATTTTATCTTGTACGCGTCAGGGTAACTAGGTTACGATCGCCCATGGGTTTCTATCTATATCATGATCATGAGGAGGCATCATGGCAACTTCAGGCGAACACACGAAACAAATGGGTTCAGACCTTGACCAGGATATTGCTCAACTTCGAGAACGGTCCGCCGCGTTAAAAGCATTTATTCTGGGGAAGACCACGTCTACCTCGATCGAAGAATTCGATTTGGCTACAGAGGAACTGATCGCTCACGTCTTAGGCCGGTCTTCAAAGATGTTGGAAGCCTTTGAATATGCCCAACTCGGTGAAGCCGGCGGATTGGTCAATTTGACCGATGAAGCGCCAGAGGGCATCACCATCGACGACACGCGTGAAAGGCTCAGACAACGACAGCGCGTACTGGAAAGCTGCATTGCTGAAGTGGAAGCACGTCGTGCTGAATCCAATTCACAGAAAACGCCCCAAAAGGTAGCCGGACCGAAAATTGCCGATTTTATGGCTCGATCAGTCATGTCGATTTCTCAAGATGCCACATTAAAAGAAGCCGCCAAAAAGTTTAGAGATTTGAAGATTGGATCTTTGCTTGTGCAAAGCGGGGACGATTTTATTGGCAGCATCACGGAAACTGAATTGACGAGAGAAGTTGTTGCGAACGGGGTCGATCCTGCCACCACTACGGTGAAAACGTGCATGCGTGAACCAATTATCACCCTGGAAAGCAGCGATACGATAGTGGAAGCCGTCCGAGCCATGAAAGAAAAGGCCACTCGTCACGTGGCCGTCACAGAAAGCCACAAAATAGTGGGACTCATTTCGGTCTCCGATATCTTGCGGTATTACTCGGGCGTCTCCTAGTGTGCAGTTGAAAACACCTGTCCTGAGCCCTTCGGTCTTGCTAAGGATAAACTCCGTCGAAGGATCAGTCAGCGGCATTCGCGCCCCTGCCACCTTCGAGCTTACAAACTTGCCACTCTTTGCACCGTTCGCACTCACCTACTGGGTTGTATGCTCCACGCGCCAAACCGGTTGCGGACTTGCCCGTGGAAAAAGGCATCTTGGGGGGTTGGGCGGGTAAAAAACGAGCCTTCTTTCGTCAAGGCCTATCCCGAGAGGAGTCGAAGGGCTCAGGACAGTTTTTGTACAGTCCCCTTTCCTCCTGACATTTGAGGATGAAGGAAACGGTTCCTTTCTTATTTCTCCCATACCACTGATTCGGGCAAAGGGCCTCCCATCTTGTATCTTCCGCAATCAAAGTTCCACGGGACCCTCAGACTAGGGGAAACCTGGGATTTGCCCAATCTCCACTTGAGCGCATAGACATTCCACACCCCACATCTTCTTAGGGCCTCCGATACCACCTGCTGATAAGTTCTTGAGCTTAAGATCACACTGCACAGTTCCGATTGATTACTTATCTATTGATTACTTATCTAATGTACCGACAGGTCATGTCTACTATGTCCCAATGATTCTCTTTGGAAGAGGAGAGGCCACCCAACCGTTATGTCTGAAACTTCTGCATCCGTAGAATTAGAGCCGGTTGAACACATTCAGGCGACCCTCCTGAATCGGATCGAATCGGGCCAGTTGCGTCTCCCTCTCCTCCCACAAGTCGCCAATCAGGTCTTGATGTTGACCAGTGACCCTGATGCTGATGTAACCAAATTGGCTGCCCTCTTTCAGCAAGACCAAGCCCTCGCCACTCAGATGTTGAAGATCGCGAATTCGCCCGCCTATATGCCCAGAACTCCGATCGTGTCCCTTCAACAAGCCGTAGCTTGGTTGGGCATGAAATTGTTGTCGGACCTTGCGCTGACCGTATCTGTTCAAAACGGTGTCTTTCGTGTCCGCGGCTATGAAAAACAAGTCGGTGAACTATGGCGCCATGCGCTGGCTTCCGGTCTTTTTGCCAAGGAAATAGCTCGCCAGTGTCGGCAAAACGTCGAAAGTGCCTTTCTGAGTGGCTTGCTTCACACCATTGGTAAACCTGTCGTACTCGAAGCCATTATTGATATTCAGGAGAGCATGTCCTTGTCGCTGGAATGGGAACAGATCGATGGCTTGTTGCACACACATCATGCTCAAGTCGGTTCGCTCGTCACGGAAAGTTGGGGGCTCCCCGACCTCATCAAAGACGCGATTTTGTATTATGACCATTATCAGGATTCAACCAAATCTCAAAAGGTTGCCATGATCACCTGCCTCGCCGATTATTGCGCCCTGGCGCTCTTAACTGCACAAGGTTGGGATGAGCCTTCCTTGACTCAATTGCCAGTTATTCAAGATTTGAACCTGTATGCTGAGGACATCACCTCGTTGATGGGTCATGAAGACATGATCCTGAAGAGCGTGAATGCGATGTGTGTATGAGTACCGATTCCCACTTTGACATTATGGTAATTGGAAGCGGTCCCGCTGGACAAAAGGCCGCCATCCAAGGTGCAAAGGCGGGGAAACGGGTCGCCATGATTGAACGCAGCCGAGACGTGGGTGGAGCCTGCGTCCATCAGGGTACCATTCCTTCTAAAACATTGAGGGAAAGTGCCTTGAATATGGTGCGTATGAAACAGACCACGGATGTGTTTGATTACAATCTGCGCGAGGATCTAACGGTCCCGACCTTGATCGATCGTTTAGATTATGTCGTCTCAGCCCATTCGGCTTATATGAAAGTCCAGCTCGAGCGGAACAAGGTCACCTTTGTGCATGGCCGTGGCAAGTTCATATCGGCTCGAGAACTGGAAGTCACTTCAACCAGTCGGTCCGTTCAACGATACACAGCCGATACGATTGTCATCGCGACCGGTTCTCGTCCTCGACGTCCTGACAACATCCCTGTTGATCACGAACATATTTTGGATAGCGATTCCATTCTTTCCCTGACCTATCTCCCGAAAACCTTAGTCGTGTTGGGCGGGGGAGTCATTGCCAGCGAGTATGCTTCATTTTTTTCCTTGCTGGGCGTCCAGGTGACCATGATCGACCAATCGGATCGACCGCTTCGATTCATGGATCGTGAAATTACCGATGCCTTCCTCGATGCTTTTCGCGCCCACGGCGGGCGATACTATGGGGAACAGAAAATTAACGAGGTAAAATGGGATGGCCTATCAAAAGTTCAAACCATGCTGGGCAATGGGGAAGTCTTCGACAGTGAAAAGATGCTCATGGCCTTGGGACGAGTGGCCAACATCGAAGATCTGAGTCTTGACGCGGCTGGACTTCAACCCACCCCACGGGGGCTGATCCCGGTCAATGAATTCTGCCAAACCGCGATCTCGCATATCTATGCCGTGGGTGATGTCATTGGGCCGCCGTCTCTTGCCTCCTGTTCAATGGAACAAGGTCGTCGGGCCATTCGGCATTCTTTAGGTTTGGACATCGGAGATCCTCCTGAAACTGCACCCATAGGCATCTTTACAGTTCCTGAAATGTCGAGTGTCGGGATCACCGAAGAAGAAGCGATTTCTCGCTTTGGAGGAGCCCTCATCGGACGCGCGAAGTTTTGCGAAATTGCCCGTGGACAGATCTCAGGGATGACAGATGGACTCCTCAAACTTGTCGCTGATCCTCAGGGCAAAAAACTTTTAGGCGTACATATTATCGGCGATGCCGCGACCGAAATCATCCATATTGGTCAGATGGGACTACTCAGTCACATTGAGGTGGATGCCTTTATCGAAAACATATTCAACTTTCCAACCATGGCTGAAGCTTATAGAGTGGCGGCACTAGACATTGCCAGGCAATGCCCCAACTAGGAACTGTTCCTCTTCTGTTTTAGGGTCTGTCCTGCTATCGAGAAAAATTTGGATTTTCAACAGGTCCATTCCATAAACAACTCCCTTTTTCACGCCTCCCATCCCAAAACTACCGTCTTGCCAACACATCACGAATCACATTCGGGTTGAAGACTCCTTCAGAATCGACTCGTACCACATAGGGTTGCTCGCTCTTCGTGAACGGATCCTGGCCTTGTTCTTGTTTTAACATCACTTGCACATCGGCATCAGAGGCATCATTCCCATGTGTGAAACGAGAAGTCACGCGTTCAGCTAACGCGGATTGGGAGGCATGAATATCAAGAATCACAAACGGAATGCGGCGTTCCTCCGCTAAGGTTCGAAAGAGCCTTCGGTATCGTTCCTGAAGAAACGTAGCATCAAGAATGACCGGATACCCCGCGTCAACTACTATTTCCCCCACCTTGAGTAGACGTTGATATGTCGCATCCGTTGCCTGCCGGCCATAAAGCCGGCTCTGTTCTTCACTAGTTCTTCTGGTTGTCGGCTGGATCCCAAACAAGCGTTTACGTTCTACATCAGATCGAACTCGAATCGCGCCTATGGATTCTAGCAGGGCTTGTGAGATTGTGGTTTTCCCAGAGCCCGACACGCCGTGCATCAAGACGATGCCCGAGAAATTCGACTGCATCGACTGGTGTGCCACTGTCCAATAGCGATGGAGTTGTTCTGCAAAGACCGACTTTCTTCCTTGATCATGTTCGGACTGATTCAGGCTGATGCTCGCCACTTTCGCACGAACCAAGGCTCTATAGACTTGGTAATAGCGAAACACACGAATACCTTCATAATCTCCCGTTTGCTCCAGATATGCACTGAGCAATCGATGAGCCAAGTCCGGTCGACCTCGCGCAAGACAATCCATGACGGGAAAGGCGATGTCATTCATCACATCAATCCACCGAAGCCGCTCACTAAATTCGATACCATCAAACGGCACCACCTGATCATTGAGCAAAACGAGGTTCGCCAGGTGCATGTCACCATGGCTTTCACGAACATATCCGTGCTCTTTTCGGACAGCGAAGTTCGCCGTCTGCCTCGCATGTTCGCGACTGACCCAAGCTAATACCTCTCGACCCGACTTTTGAGGAAGAAGGGAAAAGTCACGCCTATGGGAAAATTGCTCAATCACCTCCAGGACATTCTTGGAAATCATCTGTGGCGTCCCAAATGGACTCGTTGCATCCGCCACGGCAATCGTCGCGTGGAATCGGGCAATATCGATCGCCAATTGATCGAGATGTTTGTGTTCTAATTCTCCGCGGGCGATCACGTGGTCGAGTGTTGACTCTAAAGGGAATTGACGCATTTGCACGGCGTATTCAATCGGCTGGTCATCCGAATGAAGAATGGGACACTCGGCAGAACCCGATATGGGAACGACACCAAGGTATAATTCCGGTGCCAGTCGTGTATTGAGACGAACTTCTTCCAGGCAATAGGTCTGTCGTTTCTCAAGAGTAGTAAAATCCACAAACCCCAAATCAATCGGTTTTTTGATCTTATACGCAAACGGTCCTGTGAGGAGCACCCATGAAATATGAGTTTCGAGGATCTGACAATGTGTCACTGGATGGTT